>CALDEW010000524.1 GCA_937942355.1 uncultured Pirellulaceae bacterium
TTCTTCGACAGCACCATCGCCTTCGACTTCGATTTTTATCACGTACGCATGATCGCAAGGTTTGTGTTTTGGAAATTTGACGATCAAACCGTCAAGATTTGCCTCCCATTCCAACGGGCCGTGCTGCGCGTCGTCGTGCCCCAGCAGCTTGACCGATTTAATTTTGCCAACCGCTTCGAATAGCTCGCAGACAAACTCAAATTTGACGTCTTCGTTATTTTTAGGCCACGCCATTACGAAACCGTAGATGACATTGCCTTTGCGTGTGTAACGCAGATCTTTGTGAGTAAGCGAAGATTTTTTGTCGTGCGGACGGATCGTACGATACCCTTCTCCAAAAACGGCGAAGGGACGAGTCCCGTAAATGGCTTCTCCGTTGAGATCCATCCACTTGCCAACGTCGACCAGTAAATCGGTGGCTTTCTGATCAATCGTTCCGTCCGCCTTGATGGGAATGTTCAACAGCAGGTTTCCATTCTTGGAGACGATGTCAATCAGCTTGTCGACGACCATGCCCGGTTGCATATAGGATACGGCCGGGTTGTAGCCCCATGATCCAATCGAGTCGTCTGTCTGCCACGCAGTAGCGCGAATGTCGTTGGCTTTGCCGCGTTCGTAGTCCAACGTTGCAATCCCGTCGGCGTAGAGCCCTTGCCAGGGACGTTGCTTGATGCACATGACCCCTTCTGGCCGCTGGTTGTAAAAGTGCGAAATTACATCCAGTCCTGTTCGCCCCTGATCTTCACCCCGAAACGGAACGGCACAATCAAAATACAACAGGTCAGGATCGTAGTCGTCCACCAACTGCTTGACGCGTTTTGACCAATGCTCCCGCCACTGCTTGGTTGTGCTGAAAGGAGCGCGTTGAGCTGTCGTCTGACCGTTGTTGGGAGGGTAGAGCCCCTTGGCCTTACCGGCGGCTCCGTCGTAAGGCACGCCAGCGAATTTGCCTTCTTTGTCGGATCCATTAGCCGTATTGAGCCAGCTGTAACTCCGTGACAAGTGCGTCGTCACGCCAAATCGCAGCCCGGCCTTGAGAGTTGCCTCTCGCCACATCCCGACAAGGTCTTTCTTGGGCCCCATGTTCACCGAATTCCACTGATGGTGCCGGGAGTCCCACAGGTCAAAATTGTCATGATGCACCGCGCAGGGAGAGAAGTACTTGGCTCCCGACCGTTTGAACAAATCCAACAGCGCGTCAGGATCGAACTTTTCCGCTTTCCACATCGGAATGAAATCGGCATAGCCAAACTCAGACGGATGTCCGTACGTTTTCAAGTGATGCAGATAGTCCTTTTCGCCTTCAAGGTACAGTTTTCTTGCGTACCACTCCCCTCGTTCGGCAACCGAGTAAGCGCCCCAGTGCAGATAGATTCCGAACTTTGCATCGCGAAACCAATCCGGGCACTGATATTGTTTCAACGATTCAACAGTACCTTCATAGGTTTGGTTTTGGGCATGACAAAAGTCGCCCGACAGTATCAACGCCAAAACGAGTAAAGCCGATCGGATCATGCTCTTCCTTAATGTGAATAATTTCAAAATAGCGGTGTATTGTTTACGTAAGTATGTTGGCCATGTGGCCAATAGCAAACTTCCTGAAACCAATGGCAAGTTCTCGCGGTAGTTTTGAGGCAGAGCGCGAAGGTCAAACGTGTTGACCGTGGCATTTTCTCTACCGTCATACGAAACACTAAAGCCAGCTTGGCCATCGGACATGCGGTAGGTTTGACGGAGGGCAAGGAGATCTAAGCCAAGACGTTTACATTTCTTGAACCATCGCCGTCAGCAAACAAAGCGCAAAAGTTGACAGACTCAACGTTGCCACAGGTATAGCTCCCTCTAACGCCCCATCTCCGTCAGCAGCCCAGTTTAAACCCGGTAGTTAGTGGGGTCAAGTTCCGCATTGGCCCGCCAGAGTGCACTGCGGGCCACTGACCGACGTGGCCACGTTGAGAAACGCTGCGGTCACACTATCCGCCTTTCAAGATATTGAAGACGTCTGTTGAGCCGGCAACAAAACGAAGCTCATTGCATCGAAGAATTCGACGCCAAAAATAATATCGGGGTAGCCGCCCTTAGCAGGTGAAGTCCGCAGCGCAACTAAGGGATGCCGCGCCATTTCCTGTTCGAGCGACCTGGTTCGGCCAACGAGTCAGAGGGATTTTGCTTGGGCTGGTCTCTTAACATCTCTTTTACGAATGAAGTTGACTTTTACGCTTTCCACCGAGTTTAAGCAAAACGCCAGTTGTATCGCTGGACCGACGAACGGGGGAATAAATGTGAGAGATTAAGGCGCACCTTGTGCGTTCGGGTAATTAGAATTAGTGGCTATTGCCACTTCCGGCTATTGCCACTTCCACTAGGCAGTATTTCGAAGGATGTGCACGTTCGAAGATAGGAATAATTGTTAAACACCAGGCAAAAGCAAAGGTAAAAATGTCCCTTCAAACAAGAGTCGTCGATTGTATTGCTGAAACTACCCGGTACCCAAAAGAGCTGCTCACACCGAATGCTGACATGGAGACAGATTTGGGGATCGACTCGGTTAAAAGAGTTGAGATCACCCTTGCACTGGGCGAAGCCTTTGGCTTGGACTTGATGGACGAAGAACGCGATCCCAACGTGCGGACCATTGGTGATGTCACCCAATGGATCGAGCGTATGGCTGCTCAAAATTCTGGACACGCTGCCGCCCCTTCGTCTGCCGATGCCCCCCCAAGTAGTCCGGCCCCTAACAGCCCGGTCTTAAACGGCTCGCCTCCACCACAACCAAGCAGTTACATGCCCCACCCGGCTGAGCCATCGCCGCCTGCTCCAATGGGGTTCATGCAAGGGCCACCGGCTAACAATTCACATTCGGTGGCGGTGAGCAATGGTTCCCCCATTTCCCAAAGCAACGGATATTCCCCGAACACAAATGGGCTGCCCGTCCGAGAATATTCGGCCCCCAACGATTCGGGCGCAAAACCTCTCGAGGGCCGCGTCGCGCTGGTGACAGGATCTGGTCGAAGCGTCGGACGCACGATCGCTCGCATGTTGGCCTCACGCGGAGCCACCGTCGTCGTGAATTCATTCCACTCGCGGGACGGAGGTGAACAGACCGTAAAAGAAATCATCCAAAGCGGTGGAAAGGCGATTCATGCTTGGGGTTCGGTTGCCAATCCCGAACACGTGAACTCGATTTTCAAACTCATTCAAGAGCAGTTTGGCTACTTAGACATGCTGGTTTGCAATGCTTCGGACGGACGCATTGGATCGTTCTCGGATATTACTCCCGATGACTGGGACCGCGCCTTTCGTACGAATGTGTCGGGCCACTATCAGTGCGCAATGCATGCAGCTCCACTAATGCAAACGCGCGGCGGAGGATCCATCGTGACGATGTCGGCAGTCGGAGCCCACACCTTTGTCGATGGGCTTGGTAGCCAAGGTGTTGTCAAAGCGGCGGTGGAAACGTTGACAAAATACCTTGCAGGGGAACTGGGAAAGTACGGAGTGCGCGTTAATTGCGTCGCGGGTGGCCCCGTTTACGGTGATCTTTTAAACAAGTTCCCCCAAGCGGAGTCGAGACTGAATCAGTGGGAAGCACTAACACCCAGTGGCCAACTGACCAGTCCGCTGGACCTGGCACGTACGATTGCCTATTTGGTGAGCGATGATGCGAGCGGTATCAACGGCGCCGTTTGGCAGGTTGACCAAGGGTTTTCAGCGATGGCCGAGGGTCGGTCAAACCAGCCGATGCAGCGCGGATCTGCCCAGCAGCAATTCGTCTAGTAGACCGCCTACAGACTTTCGGCTTCAGACCCTTTTGCTAATGCACGCACCTCAAGACAATAGCAGGACACGCAACAACTATGTCATACTACGCGACTCCGTATACGATCCACTTTGACGATACGATGGCTTACGCAAGCCATCACTTTCTGACGGCGTTTAAATTCCAATGTGCAGCTCGCGAATCATATTTGTTTGGTGATCGCATCTTTGACCTGCCCGGTGTGCCTGAGGCGCTTGATAACGTTCATCTCTTCACGGGTGACGCATACTCACGAAATCTCAGCCCTTTAATACTCGGCGACCGCGCCGCAATCCTGTTGACGCTGGAAGAGTGGGGCAGAATCAGTACTCGATTTTGCTATCGGGTCATTAGCGCACAAGGGAAGCCAGTCTGCGCCGGTTTTCAAACACTTATCAGTGCGGACCCAAAATCGGGACAGCCAATCCCGATTCCCAAACCGTTGCTCGATGCAATGAACACGATGCGCGAAATCGAAGAGCCACACGGAGAAATTTCGTTTCGCGATCTAGTACTTAAAGGCGGCGAGTCTATTGACCGGCTATTTTCGGATACGGTTTTTGCGACGGCGAAGCATTTTCTTTCCGAACGTTATCCCAAGCCTGGTGTCATACCGGCGGCCCAACCAGCGATCCGATCTACGGTCACACCGGCGGGAATTTCGGGTCCGACCCGGCCGCCCCTTGCCAACAGTCAGTCAACTTTGAACCAACAAAGTGCACAGCCTGACGAGAGGCTCGAGACTTGGGTGTTTTCGGGGCAGGGCACATTCGACGCAAATCTTCTTAGCCAACGCGTAAGAGAAATCGTCAGCCGAAATCCAGCGTCAAGACAAGAACTCGATCGTTGCGCTGAGATCGCAAGCGAACTAATCGGCGGCGACGCGTTTGCCATCGTTAGTGTAGATTCGGAAGCTTGCCAACAAGCAGTACGCACCACAGCGGGACTAATGCAAGTTGCGATCCATTTGCAAAATGTGCTCGGAGCGCAACTATTGGAACTTTCAGGTCAGCAACCGGATCTGTTGATGGGCCACAGCTTTGGCGAAATTGCAGCACTGGGAGTCGCAGGCAGTTTCGATCTGGCAACCGGTGTTCAGATTGTGTGCCATCGTGTTATTGCCATCAATGAACACGCTCCCGAGGATGGCGAACTGCTGGTAGTTAGTACAAACCGCCAACGGGTTACCGAGGAAGCCGCAATTGTCGGGCTGAATCAAGTTGTGGTTGCAGGACGAAATCACGAATCGCAAACGGTGGCTTCCGGGCCAGCGCATCAGCTCAATCGGCTACGAGAACACCTGGGGGCTCAACAGATTAACGCCGTCAAAATCGCAAGCCCAACATCTTTCCATCATCCAAGCTTGCGTGAGGCAGGTTCCAGTTGGCTGCAGCGAATCAGCAGCTTGCCGATCGAACCACCGAAACGGCGCGTGTTTTCTCCCATCAGCCGCAGGTTTATCTCTGGCACCGAAAATATCGCGGCAACACTGGCGAGTCAATTTACGCGTCCCTTCGATTTGCATGGCGCGATGTGTGATGTCGTCGCGGCTGGGGGCGGGCTGTTTATTGACTGTGGCTCCGCGGGAATAATGCAGCGGCTTCTCACCAGTGCCGGTCCCAGCGGCGTGAGCGTTAGTGGACCGTTAACCAATACGACCTCAAGCGCGCCTGCCGTGAAAAAAAAGATTAATCTAGAACCGGAAGCTTCTAAACTTCCAACGCCGCCTTTCAGCGGCACAATAATTCCGACGATCGCTATTGTTGGCCACGGCTGTTTGCTTCCCGGCGGTGCTTCTTCACCAGCACAACTTTTTTCGGCGATTGGGCAACAGCGTGTTGGCATCGTCGACCAGAGTAAACTTGATCCCCACTGGATGGAAGATTTCTATTCAAAGGAGTTGGTTTCGGATCGCTCAACATCTCCATTGTCGGGCTTGGTCAACGAGGAGGATATTGTCGTTCCCCCGGGAATCGACCCAGCCGTTTTTGAACGCTTCACACGCACTCAGAAATTGCTTTGCATTGCGTTGGCCCCCTGTATTTCGTCCCTAAATGGTGCGGAGCGCGTGTTGTGTTTGGTCGGCGCAACGGCTGATGGATTTCAAGATCAAGACCTGGTTTCGTCACTGCG
Source organism: uncultured Pirellulaceae bacterium (assembly GCA_937942355.1). GTDB lineage: Bacteria > Planctomycetota > Planctomycetia > Pirellulales > Pirellulaceae > Mariniblastus. Next base: position 5,933 of record CALDEW010000524.1, read on the forward strand.
ATACGCTGGACTTGATCCGGCCGACAGGGAGATTGATCGCATTCTGAACACGGCAAAGTCCGCATCTGCTGATCCTCACTCAGCACTCCAAGAGGTCTTCGATCAAATTGTGCGGCCCGGATTGAAGGTCACGTTGGTTGACGCCGCGTGTGCTTCCTCTCTGTATGCCGTAGCGCTGGGGATGCAAGCCTTGGAATCAGGCGAAGCCGATGCGGTCATCGCCGGAGGTGTCTTTTGTCCAGGACCCGGCAACAGCGTTTTGTTCTCGCAATTCCGTGGAACAACGGCGACCGGCTGCCGGCCTTTCGATGCCAACGCCGACGGTGTCGTTTTCTCCGAAGGCGCAGCGATGGTCGTCCTACGTCGTCTCGCTGATGCCGAATCCTCGAATTCGCCCGTCCATGCAATCGTTCGTGGCCTCGGACTTTCCAGCGACGGAAAAAGTTCATCGGCCAACGTGCCTCAGACACGCGGGCAGATTCTTGCGTTGCAAAGATGCTATGCGAACTACAAAATTGACCCATCCACCGTAAGCGCGATCGAAGCACACGGAACCTCCACGCCGGTCGGTGATTCCACCGAAGTCGATACGCTTCGGGAATTTTTCCAAGGCAAACTCACAAGTTCGATACCCATCCACAGCCTTAAGGGATTACTTGGGCACGCAGGTTGGGCGGCGGGTACCGCATCAATCATTGCGACTTGCGAATACCTGCGAAACGGCACGTTTCCCGGTCAAGCGTTCTATCGTGACTCATCCAAAGCGGTGGACAACTCAAGCGGCACCCTTCACGTATCGCCTTCGTCGTCCGCGCTGCCCACAAAGGATTGTCGTATCGCGGTCGATGGTTTTGGTTTCGGCGGTGCGAACGCGCACGTTGTGATGGATCGTTACACGGCGGGTCAAACGCCAACCTCGATTCACGTTTCACGTCGAGACGATTCCAACGGTAGTGATTCAGAGTTGGTCTGCGTTGCTGTTACTCAGGTAGACCCAACAGAGGATTCTCCCACGGGAAAACGATTTGACCGCGATAGTGTTGCTGTTCCCAAAGGCTATCTGGTGCTGCCGGATCTTGCCGATGACATGGATGTGAGTCAGACGTTAGCAATCACATTGACAGACCAAATCATTGCAGGACTTTCGCAATTCAACGATGATCTGCGAAAGCAAACGAGCGTCGTGTTGGCGCTGCCGGGGAAGACCGAACGCGGCATCGAAGCAACTGTGCGAATTCTTGCAAGGCGATTCCGCAGAGATCTCGCTTCCCCCGAGCACGTCGCGCAGCTGGATACAGCAGCGCAGGCCGCAAGACCCTCGGGGCCCTACACATTGCAGTGCATGATGCCCAATGTATCGTCAGGTCGCGCGGCGTTGCTGCTGAATTTGAATGGCCCCAACTTCGTGGTCGATGCGGGACAGGAATCATTAGCCGCCGCGTTTGAATCTGCCAAACTTCTGCTACAAAGCGGTGACGAAAGCGGCAACCGGTTGGCCATCGTGGCAGCCATCAATGCAAACCTTTGGCAGTACAAAAGTAGCAACGGATCAAGCCGCAATGATGAATGCGCCGCCGCGTTTGGCGTGACCACACGCCGGTACGCCAAAGAGATGGGGCTGCCTGTGATTGCACCGGTTGAATCGCTGATCCCTACTGATCAGAAATCGCTGTCGCAACAAACGAACGAGGCGGTTTCAAAA
>CALDEW010000525.1 GCA_937942355.1 uncultured Pirellulaceae bacterium
AAGCCAATCACCAACAAGATCCACCCCAATCCTAGCAACCAAAACGACGCTTGATTGAAGGCTCTTGCGTATCCGATCCAACCAAAAATCGCCATCAAAAACGCCGCCAGAAAAACCACCATCGCATGATAGAACAGATTCGCACCGTTATAAATATTTTCAGCTGACAAGCGCCTCGGCGACAACCCAGCGGGTGGATTGGCTACCAATGTCTCTTGGTATTCGGTTAAGGTATTGTTGAAAGTCTCCGCATCACCGGCGCGATAAGCGGGACCAAGCTTGGCGAACAACTGGGAGTACTTCTTCGCGTCACCGGAGAGTTCGGTGGTACCTGTTGAATCCAGCCCGCCGATCTTTTCGAACTGCGTCGCCAAAGAGGCAATCAGGGCAGGTTTTTGCTGGTCGATAATTCGATCGACAACCGGCCCCAGACTTCTTTCAAACGCCGACTTCATCTCCTCAGGCACTGAATCCCAGCGATCGGCCAACATGCGCGTCAATTTTTCTTCATCGTTTACGCCGAGCGTTTGCTTGGCGTTTTCGAGCATCTCAGGATTTCGCAAGATGCTTTGCGCTGCCTGCCGCGCCATCAACATCTCGCGCACCTCGCCCATCATTTCTTCTTCAACAACTTTATCCGCCAGCTCCGAATAATTATCGGCTTCTAAACGGTCGGCCATCGACGCCACCCATGCTTGGTCTTGCGATGCAGAATAAGTCGCCCAAGGCGTCTCTTCATCCGGAGAAGGAATCAACAAAGGCAGACCCACGCGTGTCGAGTTGAGCGCCAAATTGATTCGGCGTTCAAAATCCATTTCAGCCGCTGCCGCATGCAAGGCTCCAAAAGCAATTTGAATCGCCTGGACTTTGCCGATCTGCCGCGACACTTCGGTCAGCCTTGATTGAAACAAAGAGTAATCTTCTGGAGCAAGGTTTTTAGGGATCATCGACCGAATCTTCGCAGGCGCGTCGTTCAGCTCTTGCAACGTATATCGAAAGCTTGGCCGCTCCGTCTCCAATTCCAACTCGGCTGCTATCCGCTCTTTGGCCTCAGGATCGGATGCATCGGCCAACTGCTTTGCCAATCCTGACTGGCCACCGTCAAACGAACGAGTCAAATTTAGTGCGTCGATGACGTTCGGATCTTCGATACGCAGCAAACGATAGTCTTGAAATCCGTCAGCGCCAAACATAATGTCAGCTAGCCAACGCATTGCAGGTTGCCTCTCATTCTGGCCATCGTCGACCTCTTCAAGTTTGGTCATCTGCCGCAGCGTATTCTTTGCCAGTGACTCAATCGGCTGGATACGACCGCCGAAGGTAATGGGAAGCTCTCCCAAGAGGTCTAAACGCATCTCTTGATGCTTCAGTGATCCAAACATTGTGCGCGATATGTCTTTGGCCGCGTAAAGCAAGAAAAACAGCGCGACGCAGATCGCCAGCGCACTTTGCTTAATCCCGGACGACTTGGGCAACGCTTCGCCGGAGAGTTCGAGTTCCTTTTCTGCTTGGACCGTCTTCTTTTGCTTCTTTTCTAGAAAACTCAACAACGAAGTGCCAAATTGAGCTACCAAACCAATCACCACAAACATGCAGCAAACATACGGGATCATCCAACCTCGGTTTTTGACAATTTGAAGCGTCGACACTTCGCGTCCTAACTGGTCCTTGGCGTATGACGTTTGATAGAAGGTCTCCCCAGCGTAGCGCAATGGATTGTTCATGAAGACCTTCTGATCGCTCTTCGTGTTGGCGACTTTGTCATCGAGCACAAAATCGGACGAATACCATTTTGGCGTATTCGTGCCGGGATACATTTTTGCTTGCACATCTTTCAACGTCAGCGCGTAGGGTTTGTAGTCGGCTCTGAACCTCAAACCGATCTGGTAGGGTTTCCCGTCAACATCAACCGTATCAATTTGCTTCGTCTCATAGCCAATCTGCGACAGCAAAAACGTGCCCAGATTCTTCATCGACTCCTTCTCCACCACGCGCACGTACGCGGCCGCCAAATCGACAGCCTGATCGGCGCTGACTCCATTGGCTGAATTTGCATCCAGTGCCACCCAACGCCGCAGAACACCATCGGTTTCGATGCCGCTGTCCAAGGCCGGACGCTGGCGGACGAGGTTGGCGCTTTCGATGAACTTGAGGACTTCGACCGTGAAGGGCAAATCTTCATGGCTGACCGCTTGGTACCGCACTTCATCGCCGCCGGTCGTTTTCAAAAACTGATCCGATGGCAACCGCACGAATTTGTCAAACTTCTCGTCCGACTGATCAATCACCACAATTTCGGTTTCGCGAATGTCACTTGCCACCGCAACGGTCTCACCTTCGGCGATTGACATTTGCGTTTCTTCATTAGTCAGCGAAACAAACAGTTCGTTGGCCATCAACCCCGCCAATCCAATATGCAGCAACACGATGCCGCCCTTGCGACGAAACAGTAACACGCAGGCCACCAAACAAACCAAACCCGCAGCGGTCGCTTGCGTCAACTGCCAAACGATTCGCATGCCTTCACGGTTGACGAAAGTGTCTTTGCCCAACAACACCACTGCAACCAAAACGGTCCCCATAATGAACGCCAACGATGCCATGATCATTTTTTCAATACGCCCACCACCGCCAGAATCATCACGCTTGCCTACGAAGAAGAATCCCACAACGCAGGCCGCCAGCAGCAGTCCAATGATCCCCTGCAGGATCAACCACATCGTGTCATAAGGAATCGGCGGTTTTCCATTGAGCAACGTTTCGGTGGTCGTGTTGAAAACAATCGCCCAAGTGAAAAATGCTCCAAGAAGGGCGATCGCCGCCCCAATGAACAGCTTCAAACCGCTCGCCTGCAACCGGAATCGCAGCAGATGTGCTGCCGTAAGATTCATTAACATCAAAACGATCAACGTCAGTCCGCTGGGCATGACGAAAGCGCCCGGCACTGGCGGCGCGTCAGGAAACCAGCCCTCGATCACAAGTTCCTGAAACGGTACGGTGACCAGCAACGATGAATAGTGTTGGCTTTTTATCTCCCACATATCGTGGGTGGCCTGTTGCAACGTGATGATGAAGATCACAAACACAGCAACCGCCAGCAGCACCACCGTCAGCCGCAACGAGGCCAGCGGGGAGAGAATCGCTTGCACATAGTCGGTTGCCGTTAGCGTTTTGCTTTTCCTGCGGCGCGCCGTTGTGTTTTTAGGCAGTGCGTTGGTCGCCATCGTCGTATCCCGTTAGTTCAAAAGTTTTGTTTGCCAAATTCAAAGAGCATTAATAGCCGAACCGAATACCTCAATCTGTAAGCGGCAGGGCGCTAGCCGCTGGTTCGTTAACGCACGTTTCCCCGATGTTTCTGTGACTCGCTCCGCAACCCGCGGCTAGCGCCCTGCGGCTCAGATTTGTAAATCATCAGTGCCTACGGCATTTCGGTAAATTTAAATGATTCCAAAAACGTATCAAAGATCGCTTGGTCAGATTTCACCACCGCAGGCGTTCCCATCATCTTGAAAAACCACGCGGCATCTTTGTGCTTGACCATCACACCAATCAACGATTTCTTCTTCTCAGCCTCATCCGCGCCGTCGTCGGCAAGCAACGAAATCTTCTTGCCCGCGACTCCGCTGATCATCACGTCCTCCGATGCCGCTTCGATCTCATCCGCTTCGATCGGCTTGAGCCCAACGGACTGTCGCCAGAAGTTCACATTGTCATTCCATTTATTGGTCACCGTCAAAGGCACCAAAGAAATCTGAACTTTGCCTTCGTCGGTTTCTTTTGTAAAACGCGCCACCACCATGGCCGATGTTTTTCCGGGCGAGTATCCCTCGGGAGGATCAAGCGTAAATTTTGGATTGGCGGCGAAGTCGTTTTGCAGATCCTCGGGGGAATCGACGGCCGGTTTTTTGGCTGCCGACTCTTTCTTTACTTTGCTCTTCTCTTTCTCCGCCTGCCGCATGGCTTGCTGACGCATGAAAGGGCCGCCCATCGACCGACCGGCGGATTCTCCTCGTTGGTCAAACAAACGGTACTCGCCACCCTGCCCTTGCTTCACCGTTAAATTTTCATCCAGCGCGTCAGCCTTGGCCGGCGGCAGCCCAAGCTGTCCGCGCCAACGGTTGACGTTGCTGAGTAAATCCTGCTGCCCGCCCAAACGCGAGATCCGAATCTCGGCGTCGGAGTCTGGCATTTTCAGGATCGCGAACACCATCTGAGCTTTCCCGCCCGGACTCCAACCTTCTGGCAATTCCCAAACGGGGCGTTCATCTCCGCCTTCAGATTCGAATTTGACCGCGTCAATAAACGGCTGCCAAGCGGACTCCGATTCTGCAACCTCCTCAGGCGAACCAGAAATTTTGAAGAACCAAGCCGCCTCAGATCTTTGAAAAATGGCGACCACCATCCGAGTCGGCTTGGACGCCTTGGTGCTTTGGGTTGCTCCACCGGTCGACTGCGATGCACTAGAGGCAGGTCCGAGATCTCGCATCCAATCGATTCCCGAACGGTCCTTAGGAACCAATTCGACCGAAACAGGTGTTTGAGGTTTGCAGCCTAAGGTCAAAATCAACAGGCACAGCAGCAGTATAAAGCGAGCGAACATTCAGAGTATTTCTGTGAGCAGCGGTTGCGGTCAGTTGGTACTATAACCGCATTATTAAACGTGAAAGGCACGAGGAAGTTTCCGAGACAAATTGTCCCGCTTTCTGTGCGGATTGGCAAGCGGCAAACGTTCGCGCGGAAGGGCTGAGGTAGAAGCGACAATAGAAAAGCAGTCACAACTCCCAACGTAGCTACTGTCGCCAGACGGTGGTTACGGCGGATGCTGCCATTTTCCAAAAAGCCCGCTGCAAACTGGGAGTCCACTGCAGATAGAAGGACCACGCTCTGGCGAGCGTAGCTACAAAAAATGGC
>CALDEW010000526.1 GCA_937942355.1 uncultured Pirellulaceae bacterium
GAGCGCCACAAGGTCACCATTCTCTACACCGCGCCGACAGCGATCCGGGCGTTTGTTCAATGGGGCGACGAACATATCGAAAAACACGATCTCTCTTCCTTGCGTCTGCTGGGCACCGTCGGCGAGGGGATCAATCCCGAGACTTGGATTTGGTATCACGAAATGATTGGGAAGGAAAATTGCCCGATCGTGGATACTTGGTGGCAAACAGAAACCGGCGGCATCATGATGAGTCCGCTACCGGGTGCGACGGCGACCAAGCCCGGCAGCTGCACTCAACCGTTGCCGGGAATCGTTCCGGTCATCGTCGATGAATCTTTGACTGAGGTTGGAGCGAATCAAGGCGGCATGTTGTGCATCGCCAAACCTTGGCCGGGGATGCTGCGGGGCATCTGGGGAGACGAAAAGCGATTCGAGGAACAATATTGGTCTACGTTCCCGGGTAACTATCTCACCGGCGACAACGCGCGTGTCGACGACGACGGGTACTACTGGATCATGGGCCGCATTGACGATGTGATCAATGTTTCCGGTCACCGATTGAGCACGATCGAAGTCGAAAGCGCGATGGTGTCTCATCCCAACGTCGCCGAATGTGCGGCGGTCGGTCGGCCACATGAAATCAAAGGCCAAGCCATCGCGGTGTTTATATCGATCAAGGACGCCGAGCCGACGGATGAACTTCGTGACGAATTGAAACTCCACGTCCGCAAAGAAATCGGTGCACTGGCGGTTCCTGACGATATCCGTTTCACTCAATCTTTGCCCAAAACTCGCAGTGGAAAAATCATGCGTCGTCTACTACGTGACATCGCCGCAGGGCGCGAAACGGCCGGTGACGTCAGTACGCTGGAGGACCTTAGCGTCCTTGCGAAGCTCAAATCCGACGATAAATCCTGAGTAGCGGCAGCACATTTTGTCTGAAAAATCTTGGCCAAACTGCGCAAACCAACAGCATTGTAGGCCGGTAATCGCCACGGCTACCCTGTGACCGGGAACATGCCCAACCCTAAGGGGATTACTGCGGGCACCATCTTCTCGTTACCGATAATTCGCGGTTACGTTCTTTACGAAAGCCGATCTATTTACGAGAATGATGCCGAATGGTGGACGGGAGATCATTGTTCCGAAGCCACTGACGTCAAAGGCCGATTTCTTGACAGTGGACGGTTGATAGTCGCATTAAAAGTGGTGAAGGCGGCATTAAGTTCAATCCGTAGCGTCGGTAATCCCTTTTCCATGCAGACACTTCGTTGAATCCAGCGGTCTGCCGAAGCCACCCAGAAACCACCCATTTCGGATTTCAAAATCCGAGCGCGAGACGAATCAAGGGCAAGAATTGGCTCTCGGTCTCATCGGGCGCACCAGAAAAATAAACTAACCCTATTAGAAGGTAGACTGAATGTCGGACGTGATCAAATCGTCAGCCGAAGCTATCGAAGAAAACGAACCATACCTCAAGCAAACCGTCGACATGGACCCTGCCGAAACGCAGGAGTGGCTTGATTCGATCGAGTACATCATCAAGAGCAAAGGCCACGACCGGGCCAAGTATCTGCTCTCGGCGATCGAAGCCCGTGCTCGGATCGAAGGCGTTGATTTGGAGATGAAATCCAACACGCCTTATATCAACACGATCAACCTAAAACAGCAACCGGCCTATCCGGGTAATCGCGAAATCGAACGACGCATCAAAAGCTTCGTCCGCTGGAACGCGATGGCGATGGTGGTCAAAGCCAATAAAGCAACCTCGGCGCCCGGGTTGGGCGGCGTCGGCGGGCATATTTCGACTTTTGCATCATCAGCCACGCTATACGAAGTGGGTTACAACCACTTCTTCCGCGGTCGCGGTGACACAGGCTACGATGGCGATCAGATTTATTTTCAAGGCCACGGTTCTCCTGGCATGTACTCGCGGGCCTTCATGGAAGGTCGCTTGAAGGAAGAAAACCTCCTACATTTCCGCCAAGAACTCAACCCCGACGTTCAGGGCTTATCGTCGTATCCTCACCCTTGGCTGATGCCATCATTCTGGGAATACCCGACCGTTTCGATGGGACTTGGCCCGATCATGTCGATCTACCAAGCTCGTTTCAACGAATATCTTAAAGATCGCGGCATCAAAGACACCAGCAATCAACGTGTCTGGGCCTTCTTGGGCGATGGCGAATGCGACGAACCTGAAACACTCGGCGCGCTAACGCTGGCCGGTCGCGAGAAATTGGACAACCTGACTTTTGTCGTCAACTGTAACCTCCAGCGTTTGGATGGACCGGTTCGTGGTAACGGAAAAATCATCCAAGAACTCGAAGCCATCTTCCGTGGTGCGGGCTGGAATGTGATCAAAGTCGTCTGGGGCGATGATTGGGATCCACTATTGGAAGCCGACGAAACCGGCTTGCTGGTTAAACGCATGGGCGAAGTCGTTGATGGTCAGTACCAGAAGTACGTCAACATGCCTGGCAGCTACGCCCGCGAGCACTTCTTCGGCAAGTATCCCGAATTGCTGGAACTGGCGAAGAACCTGTCCGATGAAAAGCTTGAAACGATGCGTCGCGGTGGTCATGACCCTGAGAAAGTTTTCGCCGCTTACAAAGCCGCCATTGAACACAAGGGACAGCCAACCGTAATTTTGGCCAAAACGGTCAAGGGCTACGGTCTGGGCGAAGCCGGCGAAGGCCGCATGATCGCTCACAACCAGAAGAAGATGAACGAAGACGAACTGTTGGAGTTCCGCACTCGTTTCGGCATTCCAATTTCGGACGAAGAAGTGGGCAAAGCGCCTTTCTATCGTCCTTCGGAAAACACACCGGAGATGAAGTACATGATGGAACGCCGCGAAGCACTTGGCGGCCCGATTCCTTCACGTCCAACAGAGCATCCGCTGATCGAGGTTCCCAAGTTCGAGGACTATTCGAAACAGGTCCTGCGTGACTGCGGTAAAGAGATTTCTACAACGATGGGTGTTGTGCGTCTGTTGTCTCGCTTATGCAGTGACAAAAAGATCGGTAACAACGTGGTTCCTATCGTTCCCGATGAGTCACGCACCTTCGGTATGGAAGCGATGTTCAAGCAGGTCGGTATCTACTCGCATGTCGGTCAGTTGTACGAACCAGCAGACTCTGACCAACTATCCTTCTACAAAGAAGCCAAAGACGGTCAACTGCTCGAAGAAGGTATCACCGAAGCCGGTGCGATGTCTTCGTTTAACGCTGCCGGAACCGCCTACAGCGCTCACGGCGTGAACATGATTCCGTTTTACATCTACTATTCGATGTTCGGTTTCCAACGTGTTGGCGACCTGATCTGGGCGGCTGCGGATATGCGAGCCAAAGGATTCCTATTGGCTGGAACCGCCGGACGCACCAGCCTCAACGGCGAAGGTTTGCAACATCAGGACGGACACAGCCTGCTCAACGCGATCGCGTTCCCAACGGTTCGCGCTTACGATCCCGCCTTCCACTTCGAAACTGCCGTCATCATCTTTGATGGTCTGAAGAAGTTGTACACCGATGGTGAAACGGCGATTTACTACATCATGGTTGGCAACGACAACTATGTGATGCCCGATATGCCTGAAGGCTGCGAAGAAGGCATCGTCAAAGGGATGTACAAATTCAAATCGCTCGAAGCCAAAGGGGCCAAGCACCATGTTCAGCTGTTCGGCAGCGGTGCGATCATGATGTCTGTCATCCGGGCACAGGAGATTCTAGCTGATAAGTACGGCGTCTCCAGTGATCTGTGGAGCGTCACCAGTTACAACGAACTTCGCCGCGACGCCGATCAGTGTCGCCGTTGGAACATGCTGCATCCGACAGAGACGCCGAAGAAGAGCTACATCGAAACGGTGATGGCCGACAGCAAGGGCCCCGTCATCGCGTCCAGCGATTACGTCAAGGCGCTCGCTGAACAGGCCGCTCCGTTTGTGCCTGGCGAAATGTTCGCTCTGGGTACCGACGGCATGGGCCGCAGTGCAACGCGTCCTGACCTCCGTCGTCACTTCGAAGTCGACGCTGAATGTGTCGTTGTCGCGACCTTGTATCAGCTTTCGCAAGAAGGCAAGATCGACGCGTCTGAAGTCGCCAAAGCGATCAAAGACCTTGGCGTTGATCCTGAAAAAACTGCTCCGCTGTACGCGTAAGCAAAATGATGCCCTGACGGCTCTTCCCCCATGCCGTAGGGCCGGTTCCCACCGGCCGATTTGGGGTGAAGAGGTGAAGGTAGGCAGTGGCCGGTAGGAACCGGCCCTACGAAGACCGTTCAAATTAAAGACATTAGAAATAGAGAAACGAAATGGCCGTTGAAATTATATTACCTGCTCTCGGTGATGGTGTTGAATCGGGAGACGTACTTGAACTGCTGGTTGCAGAAGGCGATGTAATCGAAAAGGATCAAGCCGTTGTTGAAATGGAAACCGACAAGGCCACTGTCATGGTCCCCAGTGACTTCGCGGGAAAAGTACTGTCGATCAAAGTTGGCGAAGGCGACACGTTGGAAATCGGCGCTGTCATTATGACGATCGAAGCTTCCGAAGCCGCGGCCTCTGAAGCGCCTGCCAAAGCTCCCGAACCAGCGGCAGCTCCGGCTCCCACGCCTCCACCGGCACCAGCCCCTGCACCTGTGGCAGAACAAACACCACCGACGCCGGCTCCAACAACCGCACCTGCTCCAGCACCAACGCCCGCACCCGCTGCGGTCAAGACTGCTCCTGCCCCCGCAGCGCCGGCCAGCGATCTGGCAAAGGTCGCCGCGGGACCAGCGATCCGGCGTTTCGCCCGTGAAGTCGGCGTTGATCTGAGATCAGTTACTGGCACTGGAGAAAACGCT
>CALDEW010000527.1 GCA_937942355.1 uncultured Pirellulaceae bacterium
AGAAACAGCTCACCGGTTGGTCAAAGACGGAGCCCATGTGGTCGCCGTTGATTTGAACGAAGAGGCGGCAAAAGCAACGGCTGAAGAAATTACCGATCAATACGGATTGGGAATCGGTGTCGCCGGCACCGGCATCAGCGGCTGCGGCCAAGCCATCGGTCTTCGCGCTGACATCACCGATCGCGAAAGTATCCGAGCCATGCTAGATCAAGTCGCACTAGCCTATGGCGGTTTTGATGCGATTGAAATTACTGCAGGAATTTTTGTGCCTAGTGATACCACTGGCCACATCCCGGACGACAAATGGGACCTGACTTTCAAGATCAATGTGACTGGTAGTTACCTTGTTGCTGACGAAGCTTGGAAGACTTGGCAGGAACAGGGACTGCGGGGCAGCCTCGTATTGACGACCAGTGCCAATGCTGCCGTTGCCAAGAAAGGAAGCTTCGCTTACGACACGTCCAAAGCCGCTGCCAACCACTTGGTGCGTGAACTGGCGATGGAGATGGCGCCTCTGGTAAGGGTCAACGGCGTTGCTCCGGCAACCGTAGTCAAAGGGTCATCCATGTTCCCGCGCGATCGTGTGATTGGCTCCCTTGCGAAATACGAGATCGAATACTCCGAAGATGAACCAACCGAATCGTTGGTCGACAAACTCGCGCAGTTCTATGCCGATCGCACATTAACAAAATCCCCCATCACACCGGCGGATCAAGCTGAGGCTTACTTTTTATTGGTCAGTGATCGACTAAGCAAGACGACAGGGCAAGTCATCACGGTCGATGGCGGATTGCACGAAGCGTTTTTGCGATAGGGCGACCGCGAGTTTTCATCTATGACTGACAAATATTACATCGCCTGTGATCTCGGAGCCGAAAGCGGTCGGGTCATTCTGGGATCCCTCGTTGATGGCAAACTAGTCCTCGACGAGGCACACCGATTCCCGTCGGAAACGCTGCAAGTCAATGGGTCTTGTCGTTGGAACCTGCCGAAGATTTTTGAAGAGCTTAAAGAAGGCTTGCGAAAAGTTGCGGCGCGGGGAATCCCTGTTTTTTCGCTGAGCGTTGACTCGTGGGGAGTCGATTACGCGTGGTTTAACGAGCTTGAACCACTGCTCGATCTGCCTTTCCAATATCGTGATCCACGCACCGCAGAGACTTACTCCTCTGCGATCGACCAATTGGGACAAGCTCGAATCTTTGACGAAACAGGCATCCAGTTTATGTCGATTAACACGCTCTATCACTTGATGGCGGATGTCAAAGAGAACAATGAAGTATTGCAGACCGCAGATCGTTTTTTGACAATCGCTGACTATTTGAACTACCGGTTCAGTGGTGTTGCCAAGGTAGAAGTCAGTAATGCCAGCACCACACAGATGTACAACCCGCGCGAGCGTGCTTGGTCGAAAGAGCTTATTGATGCGTTCAATCTCCCAGCAAGCCTTTTTCCTGATATCGTAGCATCAGGAACCGTCTTGGGGCCGCTGACCGAAGATTTGAGCGCAGAAACGGGCTTGCGAAACATCAACGTGATCGCGACTTGTTCCCATGACACCGGCGCAGCTGTTGCCGCCATTCCTGCTCTTGAGGGCGATGATTGGGCCTATTTGAGTTCGGGAACTTGGTCACTGATTGGTGTTGAGCTACCCCACCCCCTGATCAATGATGAAGTGCGGATGAGCAACTTTACTAACGAAGCGGGCTATGGAGGTACAACTCGGTTTCTAAAAAACATCATCGGGCTCTGGCTACTTCAGGAATCTCGCCGGAGTTGGAGCAGCAACGGCAATAAGCTCGAGTACGACGAAATTAACCGGCTTGCAGAATCAGCTGAACCCTTTCGTAGCCTGATTGACCCCAGTGATGATCGCTTTCTCAATCCGGCTGACATGCCGGCTACGATCGCAGCATTCTGTCGAGATACCGGTCAGCCCGAACCTGAAACTCCGGGGCAATTCGCGCGGTGCATTCTCGAAAGCTTGGCACTGCTTTACGGAGATACTCTCAACACAATTGAGCAGCTGACCAACCGGTCGATCAAGCGGCTGCATATCGTGGGTGGCGGCAGCCAAAGCAGGTTGCTCAATCAATTCTCCGCCAATGCAACGGGGCGTACCGTGTTGGCTGGGCCTGTAGAGGCGACGGCGATCGGAAACGTTCTTATCCAAGCGATTGCAAATGGTGACATTGCATCTTTGGCCGAACTTCGACAAATTGTGCGAAATTCATTCACTGTCGAATCATATCAACCCGAACAATCTTCAGCTTGGCAGGATGCACGCGCGCGACTTATGAATATGAAGAAAAGAGCTTGAAAGGGCACAGGTACTCTCTACAGCACACCTTCAAGTGTCCTCGTGCCTTTGGGCTGCAGTATGTATATAAATCCAAATCCTGTGTGAACCGAGCGATAGCTAGCCCGGATATTTCATCCGCAGAACTTTAGCGGTCTGTAAGAAAAGCCTCCTGCTCGGTAAAACGTTGTTGTTGAAGCAAACAATTTACCAAAGCACGAGGCTTTTTGTGAAAACAGAGTGTATCGACAACCGGATGTCTTTTTCAAGGGCTTCTCGACGAGATGTGGTGGCTGATTTTCTTGGTGGAAGGCTCACCAGCGACGCCGGAATTCTACTGCTCAAAGAAGTCGATCAAAAAATTGGCCTGCTCGATGCGGTCAACCAAGCCATCCCCGATCCGCGTGATCCTCTATCGACCGTTCACCAGCAGCGGACCATGCTCGCTCAGCGCATCTTTTCGATTGCGTTGGGCTACGAAGACCTCAACGACCAGCAGACCATGCGTACCGACGCCGCACTACAAGTTGCCTCAGGCGTCTCTCCCATCGAAGCCCAACCGATGGCGTCCCCCTCGACGCTATGTCGGCTTGAGAATCGAGTTCTTCGGCAAACGCTGGTAAGGCTTTCGAAGATTCTCGTCGATCAGTTCATTGCTTCTTATGACAGTCCTCCCGAAGAAATCACACTGGACTTTGATGCCACCGACGATCCAGTTCACGGTCAGCAGGAAGGTCGCTTTTTTCATGGCTACTATCGGCACTACTGTTTCCTGCCGCTTTATGTGTTCTGCGGTAGTCAACCGCTGCTGGCGTATCTCCGTCCTAGCAACATTGACGGAGCCAAGCACGCCATGGCGATCACGAAGCTTCTGGTGGAGTACTTGCGGCAAGCGTGGCCCGATGTAAAAATCACGATTCGCGGGGACGGAGGGTTTTGCCGTTGGAAACTGCTTCGCTGGTGCGAAAAACACGAGGTTTTTTACTGTATTGGAGCTTGTCGCAACAAGGTGCTGGCGCTTCATGCGAAATCTTTGATGGATCAGGCGGAAGCAGAATTCGAAGCCACTGGCAACAAAGTGCGATTGTTCGGCGAGACGGATTACGCGGCCAAGACATGGGACAAAGAACGTCGTGTGATCATCAAGTCGGAGCGCCTTGAGCAGGGACTCAACACGCGATTTGTTGTGACGAATCTTCCGCATCCACCACAGCAGCTCTACGACGACGTGTACGCGATGCGGGGTGACATGGAGAATCGTATCAAGGAACAGCAGTTGATGCTGTTCGCAGACCGAACGAGTTGTCACGATTTCCAAGCGAATCAGTTTCGTTTGCTGCTTTCGACGTTCGCGTACGTGTTGATCGATGCGCTTCGCCGTGACTATCTCAAGGGTACGGAACTTGAGAAGGCTCAGTGCAATACGATTCGGCTGAAGTTGTTCAAGGTTGCGGCGCGGGTGCGCGTGACGGTCCGCCGTGTGTGGTTCCACTTGTCCAGTAGCTATCCACATCAAGCGTTGTTCCAAACGCTTTCTTCCCGGCTGGTGCCGGACTCAGGTTGACGTTCTGACAACCTGAAACGCGACTGACTCAGCTTGGGGGAAAGGGGGCCTTGCGCGAAGATTTCGCCGCCAAGCCAAGAATCACACCATGGCCGCCGCTGAGACCGAAAAATAGGTCTCAAAAATCCGCCGATGAAATATCCGGGCTAGACGAAAACGGCACACGCCGGAGTTGTACTGAGAAATAAGCGCCGGCCCCTTGATCGCTGCTCAATACAATGGCGGCTGTAGGTGAAACATCGGTGTCAGGGCTGAGCGATGGAGGTTCGAGTCCTGTCAGCATCGTCTCACTTTTTCAGCGTTTAGCAATCAACAGTTCTAGCTGTTTTGGCTGACGCATTCATTTTTACCTTGAGTGTCTGGCGGGGAATGCACGGTGCAAACTCACTGCCGGTCATCTCCACTCCAATGATCGGAGCTAGAAATCGAATCAAGGTTTTACACCCGTTCTCTGACGTCAGCGTGCTCAATTCCTTTCGAGAGAAATCTAAATCGAAATTCTCTCGACAATGTTGCGAGTCACCTTCTTGTTGCGGCGGTCGTAAAGACGTGCTGTGCGAGGGGCGGCGTGGCCGGCGACCCAAGCAAATGCTGAATGGTCATCCCGCACGACCTTGGTGGCGTTTTTGATCATCCCTAGTGGAATGTTCTGTTGCCTAAGTAGCTTAGTGACCTCATCTAGATCACGACCAAGTTGCTGTCGCTTCGATGCACGGATCTTGGCGGCGAATTGCTCTTGCCGCTGAGTTTTCACTGCGACCAGCGACGCGATCATGCGTTCGATCTCGCCAATTGCGTCTCGCACACTGGAGGTGTGTTTGCGACTGAACTCGTTAACATCGGTACAATCCCAAACGATATGGTTCCCGCAAATGTGCTGATACCAGAACGTGTGGATGCCAACACGTCGGCTGCCAACCTCGCTGTTCCAGACAAAGAAGCCGGGTGCAAAGCCCCGGCCCGCTGATTTCCAACATTGAAAACCAACAAGACGAAGCTGCCTGATGGAGATAGCCGCAACGGAAGGCGGGAAACCAAAATCTACCAGCCACAATGAGTCACGTAGAACGTGACGCATTATGGCAATTCCTATTCTTCCCTAAACCAAGCAATAAAAGAGCATGGCCATG
>CALDEW010000528.1 GCA_937942355.1 uncultured Pirellulaceae bacterium
AACTGCGCCTATCGGCTTGGACCGCCTACTTGATTGCAACCATCGTAGGCCGGACCAAGCCGACCGAGCAAAGAAAACGGCATCCATTTCAAACGCCCCAAATCAACCATTAGATCGAACAAGCAAGAAAAAAAGGGGCGGCGCCGTTCCGGCAACGCCCAAAAGTTAGAACATAGAAACTTTTAAGTAGACCCAATGCTGAACTCAGTGGCTTGCCGTAACAGCGCCTATCGGCTTGGTACGGCCTACTTGACTACAACCATCGTAGGCCGGAACAAGTCGACCGAACAAAGAAAACGCCATCCATTTCAAAACCGACAAGTCAATCTTTAGATCGAACAAGCAAGAAAAAAAGGTCGGTGCCGTTCCGGCAACGCCCAATAGTTAGAACATAGAAACTTTTATGTAGACCCAATACTGAACTCACTGGCTTGCCGTAACTACGCCTATCGGCTTGGTACGGCCTACTTGACTACAACCATCGTAGGCCGGAACAAGCCGACCGAACAAAGAAAAAGGCATCCATTTCAAAACCGACAAGTCAATCTTTAGTTCGAACCAGCACGAGAAAAAGGTCGGCGCCGTTTCGGCAACGCCCAAAAGTTAGAACATAGAAAATTTTAAGTAGACCCAATACTGAACTCAGTGGCTTGCCGTAACTGCGCCTATCGGCTTGGTACGGCCTACTTGACTGTTCTTCCATCGTCGCATTCGCTCCAACCTCTTACCATTTGCCAAACCGCTATCACCTCATGCTATCAGCATAAGTCGTTTCGATGGGCGAGTTAAGCAACCCGCGTGTAACTGCTTCCGTATTTCACACGCGAACTTACAGATTTTGCTCGTTTGCGTCGGTCGAAATTCCGAATATCTACTACAAGCCTTAAATCTTAAGGCACCGATAGGCTCCGATATATGAGGCTGATTCCATATCAGTCCACTATATGCTGACAATTTCAATTTTTAAAATTCGCAAGCGACCACAAACACGCTGGTCCTTTGGCTTATCGTCTATGACGACTTTGGCGATGCTATTTGTATGTAGCCTCTTCTTCGTGGGGCTCGCCGAAGCACAAGAACTTGCCACTGGCACCAGTTCTCGCCAGCTACGAAAGGAAGTCGTCCGCAATCTCCCCTACGCACAACTCAACGCCGAAACCAAAGCTAAAATCGGCGACGTCCTTGAGAAACCAAGCCTCTACCGGCGTCTGCCTGTAACGGCGATCTCGGTCGATCCCGAACATCTTCAGTTCTTGATTCGTTACCCCGAAACGGTGGTCGGCATCTGGGAATTGATGGGCATCACGCACATGCAAACCCGGCGCGTCGCCCCGTTCACCTTGAAGACTAACGACGGCGCAGGCACGACCAGCAACATGGAACTTGTCTTCGGCAGCCCGAACCTGCACATCTACTACGGTGACGGACTCTATGAGGGGCCAGTTCTACGTAGGCAGCTGCGCGGCGAATGTGTGATCATCGTCCGCACTCGTCCCCGTTCCGAAATCAACACTGGCGAGATCACACCCAACCGTCCGGGCGAGCCTTTGCAAACGGCGTGTCAATTGGACGTGTTTTTAAAGTTAGAAAATGGCACCGCGGGCGTAATCGCGAAAACGATCAGCCCCATCATCGGCCCGACCGCCGACCATAACTTCACCGAGTCACTGAAATTTGTGGAACGGCTGAACAAGACCACCGCCAACAACGGCCCCGGGGTTCAGCGGATGGCGGAACGATTGGACATTGATCCACACGTGATTCAAAAGTACCAAGAAGTTGCCGGCCGCGTCCACCAACGCGCGCTTGAGCGTACCAACAAGGCCAATGCAGCTTACGAATTAGAATACAGACAGCGCAACCGACCGGCGTCTAACGCCTCGCCAGTAAAGGCTCAGCCTTTTGATGCATCCAACGGCCTATCAGCTTCCGGTTACCAACATCAGCAGCAGTCCTACCAACCTTCATACCGAGGCAACGTAAGGTCACTTTACAGCAGACCTGCCGGTGGTAGTTTCTACGACTCAAGCTCGGTCAATCGCGCCGTTTTCACCGATCAGTATGGGCGATGACTCTTTGCGAGGGGAGCACTTTAATCCGCTGCCTGTTCACTAACTTCAGCGCGACGTATGAAGAACCGACCCAGGGCACACCAACAGACCAACGCGACCAGCATCAACCAGGATGCGTACGCCCACAACGCGTTGAAGTTGAAAGTCCGATGCACTGGGTCACCTAAAGATACGATTTTGACGTCGCGATTGGGTAGTCTGTCTTGAAGAAGTTTTCTGTGAACAAGCAGATCGCCAAGCAGTAGTCCTTTTGCGCGATCCAGGTCACAGAAATTGGACGCTTGATATTTTGAACGCACCAAATCAGTTACTGGATCGGCGCTGAAAGAATTGCGGTATCCGCGCACCCGGCTATCAAGCCCAGCATGTTGCATATACAAAACATGATCGAATTCTTCTTGCCCGTGAACTTTGCCATCGTGAATGTGAACGGTTGGAAAAAAGATTTCATCGTTTTGCGACTGGAATTCAAACGCCATCGGATGCGGCTTCAGCGTTCCCGCTGCCAGTTGGAACACGGCGAATCCGAACTCCTTGTACTCTGGTATTTGATCCCAAATCTCGATCGGCAATTTGAATCTCGGGTCGAGGCGTTCAAAGTCCGCCAATGAGGGCACAAAAGAAGCGATGTAGCTCCCAACGTCGAAGACCTGAAGCGTGTCTAGGGATGCCGACTTCATAGTTGGAGCAGAACACCCGATACTTCCAGTGGGAACAAATGGAAATCCCTTATCAAGGTGTTTAAAAAAGTCTTCGTAGCTTTTGAGGTCGATGAATTTGACGGCTTCCTCCGAAGCAGGTTGCGGCACGGGAATCGGCAAGATCATTGCGTTCTCATCGCGCGACTCATATGTCATTTGATACGCAAGAAACTGAGTCCCTTTCCCGCTAAGCCGCCCAAATATCTTTGTATTGTTTACCGAGACGACCGGCTGAGAAAAAATGCACATGGAGATTTCCTTGAGTTGACCGCAGACAGCCTAAAATCAGCATCGTTATAGCCACCTAATATAGCGTTTAGGTCTTCTATAGTGATCTAGCGGATCCAGAAAATCATTTTGTAAAATCCAGTGTCGAATTTGATTTTCTGAATATCAGGTATTCAAGCTCCTTTCGATTCCGTTCCAACGCGCACGGATTGTTTACTTGATCCAGTCCCAACTCATCGATGCGGTGTGGGGATCAGATTCGCATTTATCCACCGGAAGATCTGCTTCTCTCTTGAAAGCTTGGATTATTCGGCAAGCATACCCAAGCCCTTGGTGAAGTGCGCCTTCGACCAAACCGCCGTTCTCTGTCGCGGTCTCGGAAACGATGAAGCTTACCCGATCGGACCACGGCAATTTCGGTCGCACTTTGATCCCATACTGCGGATGGTGGCTTGGCGCGATCCGATCGGAATCAACCGCTGTAAAGGGTTCCGTACTCCAATCCATTATCTGCATCTCAATCGGCGAATTCGCCTCTTGGCCGAAAAGCTCGACCAATTGTTGTTTTGCGGCCTCGATCAGTTTCGATTTCGTCAAGGTATCACGGCCGAGCGCATCAATGCCAACAAACCCCATCAGCGCCGCCGGAGCACCTACCTCCGTCGTCGCGTCATGAATTTCGGCCAGCGGACCACGGCTGCTGAAAGCATCACCCGACAAACCTTGTTCCCGCCAAAATGGTCGTTCATAAAAAGCAAAGACTTTGGCTTGACCAGCCATCCACGTCGGCGTGGACGCTAACAAACCGACAGACTTTGAATCCAGCGGTGGTTTAAATTCGATCGTGGCCGCGATTGGCAAGGGGACCGCCATCGCAATGTTGGAGGCTCGAAATTCATTACCTGCCTTGGTCACGACCGAAACGACGCCATCGTCGCCGCTCAAACAATTCAAAGCGGTCACAACCGTATCGCAGTGTACGATTTCGTCCGGCAATTCGGCTTGCATCGCTGAACAGATCGCCGCGATGCCGCCGCGCACTCGCAAAGCGCCCTGCATCGACTTAAAGATATCGTTCCGATGAATCACGCCTTCGGCAGTTTGTTGCAACAAATCACCGTCACAAACCTGTTCATAGACGCCGATCCCAAAGTGCTTCAGGATGCCCGCGACATGCGGTTGCCCCCGCCAAACCCACGACGGACCATAGTCGAACCAAGAATCCCCAAAGGGTATGCTCAGCACGCGCCCGCCGGTACGTTCCCGAGCCTCTAACAATCGAACGTTAATGCCGTGACGATGCAGTTGCCAGGTCGCAGCAAGTCCGCTGAGCCCACCTCCAACGATCACGACGTCTACGTCCATGTTTAAACTACCTTAGAAACCGAAATAAACCAAAGAAAATTTAACCGAGTCGTAGGGCCGGTTCCCACCGGCCTTTTTAGGTAAAGGTGTGGCCTGGCCGGTAGGAACCGGCCCTACAATCAATCGCGTTTTATGAAATTGCCATTAAATTTTCTGAAGAAATATCTTCTGAAGAACCCATCAATAGCCCGCCCCTTTTCCTAATCCACCAACTGAATCGTTTGCCACAGACTTGGATCTTCGCTGATGGGCAACTCAGGACCAATCGCCAATGTCTGCCAGCCTTTCTCGCTGTCGATGACTGCCAGATTAAACCCAAGATTGCGTTGTTCATCAACGTTCCAGCCATTAAGCGCCTTGCTGGGAATGAACAGCGACATCTGATAGCCGCTCTTGGTGACTTTGGCTTCGACAGAAACCTTTTGCCGGTTGAGCGTGGGGCTGTCTTCGCGGCTGCGATTGATCTTGAGCATGTTCCCAATCGGTTTGTCTTTTTTCGCACCGCCGCCACCAGGCATTGCGATAAACCAATGGCAAAATTTGGTGGCCCGGTGGACGTTGTGAGTGTCGCGCGTATCGACCCACACTTGGAGCCCATCACTTTCCAAAATTGCCGACTCTCTACACCACAGCGATTTTGATTTACCGGTCACTTCAACCGCAACCACCAAACCTGTATTGGCCCACCCCATGCGAACATCCGCGAACTGCTCCATGGCGTCCATCGCACTAAAATTTGGTATCTGATACGACTCGTCCAGCACCGTCTTCGCGCTGGCCTTACCATTAATTTTCCGGCAGGGAACACGAAAACGAAACGACAGGTTTTTAGGAACTTGAGAAGCGATTGTGGCCATAGGATTCTAACGAATTGGAATTACAGGTTTGGATTTGCAGATTTCGAATTTGGAATTTGGAATTTAAAAATCAGAAATCAGAAATCAGAAATCAGAAATTGGAAATTGGAAATTGGAAATTGGAAATTGGAAAGTAAAGACTCGAAATACAATTTTAACGTCAACGACTTCCCGCCATCATCGTTTGCAACACGCCACCAAGAAACTTCTCCATGGCTTCACTCTGAACCTGCTCCTTGGAAG
>CALDEW010000529.1 GCA_937942355.1 uncultured Pirellulaceae bacterium
CGTTCGATCATTGAGCAGGTTGTTTTAGATCATATGTTTGATCTTCCTGAACAACCCAAAGGTACGAAGTTCGTGATCGACGAACAGTTGGTGAAATCAAAATTTGATATCACTTCGTTCGTCATGCCCGAAGCGAAAAGTGCTTAGAGCTTGAAGAGAGTAGAGTAACCCTGATTTGACGAAATCAGAGTTGATGTAAGAAGTAAACCCTCCGCTGAATCAAAGTGATTCGGCGGAGGGTTTTTTCGTATGAAAAACTCAATGGAACATTGCCGAATTACCGGCAGTTGTCCTGGTTCAGCGGGAACTGGAATTTTGGATTTGAGATTGCAGTGTTGAAAGACGCCTCCTGCTGACGAAATCTCGGATCGCTTTACAAGGGGCTCCAATGGGATATATTCGTCAAAGGGTTCAGCCTAGGCAAAACGAAGTACTCTCACCACCATGTGGACGTTGCGAAATGCAATGTTGAAATACTCTTGAAGATAAAAGTGATAATTTTCTTCAAGTGACATGCGAAAGCTGCAGGGACCGAGCGCGGAGCACCGGGGACTGATGGAGTATCGCTGACCCCAGCCAGGCTAAACGGCGCGCAACCGCGACTACAGACAACAACACTACCAGAATAAGTCCATCTGATATGCAAACATTCATCAAAAGCTTAACGCTCCTTGGAATTTTTCTCGTTAACGGCTTGGTCGTCAACGCTCAAGCGACTGACGCACAGCAAACGCAGCAAGAAACAAAGTCACACCAAAGTGCGTCTTACAAACGATTTCGCGAGGGCAGGGTGCGCTATGAGAAATTCAATGAGTTCAACACCCAGTTTAAGTTTACGAAACTTGAAGGGTTTGAATTCGACAAAGGAGTGGAACGCTACTACCCGTCGAGCGTGATCAAAGTCGATGACTTGTATCACATGTGGTATTCAAAGCCACCGACACATTCGAAGGTGGTAGGCCCAAATGAGGCGACTGATTCTACTCGAGCTTTTCATTGGGATCTGTGTGAGGTGTGGCATGCGACCTCGACTGATGGATTCAAGTGGCAAGAGCAAGGGATCGCAATTCCGCGCGGTCCCCAAGGGCGTTACGATCACCGCAGCGTCTTTAATCCAGACATTTTGGTCGCCAACGGCAAGTACTACATGTGTTATCAAGCCGCCGAAAGCCTCAAACATGCGCGCTGGGCGAAGAGCTTTCCTACCGCTGGTGACTTTGTACCCAACGTCATCGGCATGTCGGTCTCGGACTCGCCCGCCGGTCCGTGGAAAGCATTGGCCGAACCCATCCTCAAACCCGGAGCCCAAGACGCGTGGGACGGGGAGGTCATCCACGAACCTACATTCTTCGTCAAGGGCGGCAAGTATTTCTTGTACTACAAAAGCGACGGACGACTGCCGTGGAAGCCTAATATTTCGCCGGGAGAATTCAACAAAGAGCATGCAGACGTCCCATTGGCCACTGGAGTTGCCATCGCGGAAAACCCCGAAGGTCCGTACGTCAGATCGAAGTACAACCCTGTGTTGATGGGTGGGCATGGCAGTATGGTTTGGCCCTACCGCAACGGCGTCTGTGCAACTTTGCCGGAAGGTCCGGAGCGCAACAGCATTCTTTTTTCAGAAGATGGGATCAATTTCCACCCCGTCCTTCAAGGGATCGTGGTCCCCAAAGGTGGAGGCGGCTTTCGTCCGGGCAACTTCACCGATGTGGATCAGCAACCCGGACAAGGCTTGACTTGGGGTGTTGGCCACGCATTTTATCCTCACTACCACTTCGTGCGGTTTGACTGCACGCTGTCGTTAGAACACGGTGACAACGTCCGAAAAGGGCATCAAATGGTTCAAGATTACATCAACAGCGACGGATACGAGTACGCCCCAAAATTGAATCCCCATAAGTAAGAGACTGAAAAGGGACAGGTCCATTTTCGTCTTTAAGCAGGACAATCGCGGCACACACAACCGCGGATCGTTGCGTTCCATGACACTCTTTTTCGTCTTTGATTCCCTCCAGGCGAGAAAGGGAAACGCAAAGACGCGAGGGCGCAGAGCCGCAAAGAGATGGTTGGTTTTAGCGACGTGATCCGGCAGATCGTCACTAAATCCGTTGTTTCGGTTTCGTTCTTGAACGTTGTATCGGAATGAAACGCTTTGCGTCCTCGCGTCTCTGCACCTTTGCGTTTCCTTTTTTAATCGCAACCCATTCCCAGCCCGCTGAAAAAAGGAAGAGCCTCTCTCTGTCTTCCCGCTTTATTCTGAGCCCTGTTCTGCATAAGACAAAAAAATATTGGCAAGACAATCTCAGCCACAGCACCTCTGCTCTCGGTCGCTCTGTCATATTCTTGTCCCTATCTTCCTGTCCGAGAACCGAGACAGGTTCCACGACACCATTTTCGTCTTTGATTCCCCAAGGAAGAAGGAGAAACGCAAAGACGCGAAGGCGCAGAGCCGCAAAGAGATGTTTGGTTTGAGCGACGAAAACTGGCACCTCGTGCCTGAATCAGTTGCTGCGTTTTCACTCTTAAGCGAGACAGAGAAAAGGGGACAGGTCCGAATGGCATTAACATCTTCGTAACCCCAGGCTATTTCAGGGCTTGTTTAAGTTCTGCCCTTGGTTTTCTCATGAGGCGATAGTTCTTGGGCCTTCGTTTTTTGACGCGCGGTTCAACTCGGTCGGGGCGTTCAGGCAGAACGATCAGAAGCAACAAACAGTCCGCCATCGCTGCGGACTTCATCCATCGCAAAGCATCAATGAAACTGATCCGGTTGACATCAACGGCTTGCTGACCTGCTGCCTTGTGCATGACCTGTCGAATTAAGTTGCAGACAAGAGCGAATGCGTGCAACTCACGTAACACACCTTCGACGGTCTTGCATTTGAGCACCTCCATCCCCATGGTCGTCTTGACATGACGAAAATTCGTTTCGATCTCCCAGCGTTTTCGAAATAGCTTGGCCAGTTCCGGCAGGGTGTAGACATTGGAGTCAAGCAAGGTCGTGACCAGTGTGATCTCTTTCGAACGAAAACCTTTTTGGTTGACTCGATAACGCAACTCGCGCACCGTGATCTCATCAGGCAAGGCATCAAACTGTGCTTGGCTCATCCAGGCCGGTTTGCTTTGGGGGTTTTTCAGCCATTTGACCACTTGATCCTTAATGCCAAGGCTGCGCAGCCAACGGCTTCGAGGCAATCCTTTCCGCTTTTGTGACTTTCCTTTACCGGGTGTTGCATAAGCACGACCGGGAGTGAAGTCGACAATCACCATCTGGTGAACACGGACAACGGCTTCAACTCCACGCTCCATTAACAGGCATAAGTGCGGGAAAGAACAGAACGCCCGGTCGGCAACCAGTACGTTTCCAGCGGACAAGTCAGGATGCAGTTCGACCGTTCGTTTCATGTCATGTGTCCGCATCGGTGAGGTCAGCATTCGCATGATCATGCCGCTGCCCATATGCATCATCACTAGTCAGTGAGCAACCGGAAAGCCGCAGCCGGGTCGCTGACCGCTGGGTTGTCCAAACTGATTTTGCAGCGACGGTGTGTCGGCCATCGAGAAACTTGAGCCATCGACAAAGAAAACTTGATGACCATACCACAGGCCGTCCTCAGGCAGTCGGTTGCAAAACGCTTCCACGCATCGACGCAGTAGCAACTCGAAGACTTCTAGGCTGATTCGCATCCGCGCCTTGCAGTAGGCGGCTGCGGTGAACCTCATTCCGCTAAGATGACGCAGCTCCACAATAGCCGTATTGCCATGCAAGATCTGTAGCAAAAACAACTGAATCGTCGTGACTGGATCGAGCATCGAGTTAATCCACGACATGTCGCATTGGCGGCAGGCATCAGCGATGCTTTCAGCAGTCAGTTCACGGGTCCAATCATTCTTGAATTGTCGGACGATGTTTGAAATACTTCTCACGTGAGCCTCTGTTTTGACAAGTGACGTTTTGAATTCATCACCTGTACGAACGAGGCTCACACTTTATTCGTATTAAACAACGACAGCTTGCTGTCGCACCAACACATCTACCTTGTCAACAAACAACTTACGAAGATGTTAATGCCATTCGGGACAGGTCCATTTTCGTCTTCTAAGCAAGACAAACGCAGCGCGCACAGCCATCGGTCGTTGCGTTCCATGACACTCTTTTTCGTCTTTGGTTCCCTCCAGGCGAGAAAGGGAAACGCAAAGACGCGAAGGCGCTGAGCCGCAAAGAGATGGTTGGTTTTAGCGACGTGATCCGGCAGATCGTCACTGAATCCGTTGTTTCGGTTTCGTTCTTGAACGTTGTATCGGAATGAAACGCTTTGCGTCCTCGCGTCTTTGCACCTTTGCGTTTCCTTTTTTAATCGCAACCCATTCCCGACCCGCTGAAAAAAGGAAGAGTCTCTCTCTGTCTTCCCGCTTTATTCTGAGCCCTGTTCTGCATAAGACAAAAAAATA
>CALDEW010000530.1 GCA_937942355.1 uncultured Pirellulaceae bacterium
AGATGGCAAATTCGATGGTTGATGCGGCTAAGTTAGAAGCAGAACTAGCATCGGGCATACCCGGCAAGTTCATTTCTTCGATGGTTCAGCTCTATGAGAAATCAGGCAAAGGAGCAGTGCCGAAACTGATGTTTCCTGGGACCAGTATCGTTGGCGAATTCACGTCCGCCGAATCTTTGGCTGATGTCATCAGGCAGCAGACGAAGTAGCCGAGTCGTCGAAGGCACCTTGGTTTAAAAAGGTGCTCGACGCGATGATCGCGTCAAATCCTCTAATTAATTCTGGTTCGAGAGCGCAGCGATGAAACCAGAGATGTCAAGGAAACCAACTGCTTCGTCTCCGTCGAAGTCACCTTCGGCTTGAAATTCACCGCTGGTCAACAAGCCGATAAATGGAGCGATGTCAAGAAAATTGACAACTCCATTAAGATCGATATCGCCAAGCAAGATCGCATTGCCGGGGACCTCGACCAAGGTCATCGAATAAGGCTCAAGCGTTAGCTGGATTTCTCCACCGGTGACGGCGACATCAGGAAGTTGACGAATGGTGGCTGTGTCGAGCGTGCCGTAGACGTAGACTTCCGCTGTTCCGTCTTGAATGTTTGAGGCAGTCACCGGGACCTCTATTTCTTGAAGCGTTTTATTGATCAGCATGATCGTAGTGGCATCATCTATCGCGCGGTTGGCGGCGAAGACAGAGACTTGGTCCGGGTTGTCCGACTGAGCAAAAACGCTTGTATCTCCGAATCGGCTGGATGCGTTTTGATTTCCGTCGTAGTTGCGAAAGATTCGAAAAGCGAAGGCTGCCGGTTGAGCCCCTGAAGGCGGATCCCAGAGCGTTGCGATGTCGACGCCTTCGCGACCGAAAATGCCCAGCACTTCACCTTGGGCGAGCGCGCCGTTGATATGGTCGTGAGCACCCCAGTTGTATTCCGTGATCGCCAGTTTCGTGCCGGGGTAGTTGGCGTCGATCCATTCTCGCATTCGTGGAACCAACCGCACGTGATCGTTGATCCACGATTCATCGACATAGGTTGGATCCCACAACCCCCGTGTACTGCGCAATCGCAATTGTTGTTTTGATAAATCGCCGGCGGGCGAAAAAGGAATATCCACACCTTGTGGGTAAAAATGGATGTCCAGATAGTCCAGCAATCGCGTACCATTTTCGGCTTCGTAATCCGCCATTTGTTGCAGATACCATGGCAAAAAAGGAATGTCGTTATGGGCCAGTCGATCCAGCGGATTCAAATACCATTGCCCGCCCGGTGCGGCATCGAGCCCGGAATAAAAATAGGCCAACCAACCCCAGAGGACCGGGCCAAGAACCTGTGCGTCGGGATCGGCGGCCTTGATCGCTTCCGCATAACGAATTCCTGTCGCCAGAACTTCGTCATAGGACGCGCCGTTGGGATGGACGTCCATGTGGGTCGAATTCCACAGCATCGGTTCGTTGCCGAGCGCATAATATTTCACGCCGCCGGAGGTTGAATTGCCAAATTGGCTGACCAAGTGATTCACCCAGGCGGTCGCGTGGCTTTCGTCCGACGCAACGTGAGTGTCAAACGGATCATTGTTGGTGATTCGGGTGCCGTCGAGCCTGATGCCGTTGCCGTGATCGGGGCGATACATGTTGACTTCTTCTTGAGGGCCATACAGCGACACGCGGTAACTGCCGGTCTGGTCTGAGCTGTTGGGAAGAAAATCCAGCATGCCGATTGTCATGATGGTATCGACACCCCGAAAACGGTTGCCGGCGACAAAATTATCGGCGGCTCCCGAGTTTCCGCTGGGGTGGTTTTCAAAGAAAAAGTCGGAGGCCAGATTAGTTCGGTTGTGTACGAAGTCGTATCTTGACGTTGCATTCCCACCCCAGCGATTGATGGGCAATCCAATTTCGGTCGCCAGCGCCGGATCGGCAAAGTTCAATCCATAAACATTGGGATTGATGGCGCGAACGATCATCGAAGGGTCGATTTGAATGGATGGCCCTTCCGGAGTGCCGACGAAGTTCACCACCTCGATCTCGTCGACGTAGTAAGTAGGCTGAGGATTCGGGCTGAAGCTTTGCAAAACGAAACCAGAAATTTGCGGAGGGCTGCCGATTTCGTCAAAACCCAGCGACACTTCTGTCCAAGTGCCTCCTTGCAGAGTGATGATGTTACCGTTGATAAAGTCACCATTGGGTTGGACCGCATCAATTCTTACGCTTTGTCCGCCAACGCCGCCATGAATTTGAAATCGGAACTCATCATTGGGGCCAACGTTAAACGCGGTTTGGCTGCGCAAGTACAGTCCTGCCCAGGCAGCGTTGTGCGTCACCGCAATGGAAGAATTGCCGGATTGAACTGGGGTGGAATTAGATAGATCAATGGTTGAATCCCAAGACCAGTTTTGAAAGTCACCCTGCAAGGAATCTGTATAAATTTGCTGACCGTGGACGACGTTACCTACCAAGGCCACGGTCAACGCAATAGAGAAGGAGAGTTTGAGCAGAGACTTAAGCAAATGTGACCCGTTGTTTCGAATCATGTTCATGGCTTTGGCTCGAAAAGAATGCTGACGGTCAATAGTTTGAAAAGGACCGCATTATAAGCAGTCGGTGTAACCTGTGGTAATTATTTCAGCGCCGGCGATGGATCTGATGCCCTCCCGCTTGCTAGGGAAAAGAGTGTTTCTGGGCAATCAGAGCCTGTTTTTTGCCCATGAACAAAATCCGATATCATTTGTCTCAAGAGAATACACTTAGTTTCTAACCTAATGGACTATTTATGATCTCAAAATCGACGACTCAAACGACCGCTGAACGTAAACATAAACTGATTCCAACGGGCGATGCGACGGCGATGTTGCCGGTCAGCGACAAAATTGCGCCAATCACGGTGATCGGTAACGAAGCCATTCGTAAAACGTTCGATGATGGTTGCTTGCAGCAAGCGATCAATTCTCGGATGGCACCTGGCGTGAGCCAGTTGGTGCTTAATCCGGACGCTCATTTGGGATACGGCGCGCCTGTGGGATGTGCGATGGCTTCGTCGACTCATGTCTACCCGGGACCTGTGGGTGTGGACATCAAATGTTCGATGAGCCTGTTGCAGATGGATTTGGAAGCGGACGCGATCGAGGATCGTAAGATTCGTCGCGCGCTGATCCATGCGATCTGCCGACGAACGCCAACCGGAGCTGGAAAAGGGCAACGTAATGTTTCCCATGGCCGATCCGTCAACCGAACGTTGGGAATGCAAGTCGCCGTCGAAGGCGCCAGCGCCAACGTTTGCCGACAATTGGATATTCCAACCGAATGGGCTGACCGCTGCGAAGACGCGTTTCACGTCGGGCACGACGATACAGCCGATGCGCTTGCCGCGCGTCTGGAGTGTTTGCTGGAGCAACGACACATGTCGAACTTCACCAGCAAAATGCGTCAATTGGGTTCGTACGGTGGTGGAAACCACTTTGGCGAATGTGAAGTGGTCGAAGTCGGTGACACCGAAAAAGCAAAAGCGACAGCCGAAGTGTTTGGGCTGCAAGACGGGCGCGTGGCGTTTCTGTCTCACTGTGGTTCGCGCGGTTTCGGTCATAACTTGGCTTCGGCGCAGTTTAAAACTCTGCAATCGAAATTTGCTCAGTGGAACATTCCGCTGCCCGGCGGAGATCGCGAGCTGGTTTACGCGCCGCTGGGTTCGCCTGAAGCAAATGACTACTTGGATGACATGGCCTTGGGCGCGAACTTCGCGACCGTGAATCATATGTTGATCAACGCGCTGGTGTTGGAAGCCTTCCAAGAGGTGATTCCGGGTGTGCAAGGGAAACTGGTGTACTTCATTAGTCATAACATTGCGCGGAAAGAGATCGTTGATAATCAAGTTTCGTGGGTTCATCGAAAAGGGGCGACACGCGCCTTCCCCGGCGGGCACCATGAGTTGAAAGATACGATCTTTGCTGACACAGGTCATCCGATCCTGTTGCCGGGTAATCCGCGCGATGGATCGGCAGTCATGGTCGGCGAAGAAGGTGCGGCCAATTCGCTGTACAGCGTCAACCACGGCGCGGGTCGAATTCTCGGTCGTCGTCAAGCCAACCGCACGCTGGATCAAACGACGGTTGACCAAGATTTGGATCAACATGACGTGTTAAGCAACTGTCGGCGATACCCGTTGGATGAAGCGCCAGATGCTTACAAAAACTTCAATGAGGTATTGGCGTCGGTGAAGTCGGCAGGACTGGCCAGCGAGGTCGCTCGTTTGAAAGCAAGATTTGTGATCAAAGACGGCGGTAAGGCGGACGACTGACATCGGCAGGCCGGACTGTCGTGTAGATTGAGTTTGCGATACGATGATGTTTCGACATCATCGTTTTTTTCTGCCAAAAAAGACGTCGCGCATTGAAGTTGCCTTTCCTCTTCTGTAAATGGATTTGAGCCGTTGCTCGGCGTGCGGAGG
The DNA here is from genome assembly GCA_937942355.1 of uncultured Pirellulaceae bacterium. Lineage (GTDB taxonomy): Bacteria > Planctomycetota > Planctomycetia > Pirellulales > Pirellulaceae > Mariniblastus. Next base: position 4,442 of record CALDEW010000530.1, read on the forward strand.
AGAGGTGTGGTTGAAATACTTTGCTGGCTTGGGATTTAACGCGAAGACGCGAAGACGCGAAGACGCGAAGACGCAAAGACGCGAAGACGCAAGGACGCAAGGACGCAAAGGAAAACGGTGCAGGAACGACTCTTTGCGTCTTGGCGGCCTTGCGTCTTTGCGTTGAAATTGTTCACTCGCCATAACCCAGCGCCAGCGGATTCTTGCTGATCGCTTTATCCGGTTTTGAGTTTGCGATACGATGATGTTTCGACATCATCGTTTTTTTCTGCCAAAAAAGACGCCGCGCATTGAAGTTGCCTTTCATTCATCTTCTGTGAATGGATTTGAGCCGTTGTTCGGCGTGCGGAGGAG
>CALDEW010000531.1 GCA_937942355.1 uncultured Pirellulaceae bacterium
CCAAATCCTTCGCATTTTGAAAAGGAGATTGACGACGTATTAACAAACGTAAAAAGATTAGTGGAAGGCGCAACATCGCCTAACCAGAGAACAACTCAAGCAGCTGAGTTTTTATACTTTCAGTCGCGCGTGCTAAGGAAGTTGCAACCAGAAAGTTACAGGATCGCTGACGATTATTTCCAACAGATAAAGGGTTTGAACAACTCTTCGCCATGGACAGCAGCGGCAACGCTTGAAATCGCCAAGATCTTTGAAAACGCTGAAGCCAAAGTAAAATCTGACGACCAAGTGTTTCGCGGCATGATGATTGGCGTTTACGAATTTCTATCGGAGTTACCGCAACCAACGAAGTCTGCAAACGAAGAGATCGTCTCGCATAAATTGGCCCAACTTTATGTTGCCGATGACCGTTTGGTGGAGGCGGAAGAATTGGTGCGGGGTGCAAAGCAAAATTCGCTCTGGCTGCCAATCCGCGCAAACCTGGCGGAGAAGAAAAAGAATCTGCGCCGCAGCGCGAGTTTGTGGCAGGAGTTGGAAGAACAGAGTTCGGTAGGAACCACTATTTGGTTGGAGGCACGCCTGAAACGTATTTTAGTTTTGTATCAGTTCGATAAACCCAACGCGACCGAACTTCTAACTCGAACGATCGCGCTCAATCCGCACATGCCACCGACGTTCGCGACTCGGTTCGAGCGGCTTGTCGATCGGTGGGGGATTCGATAGATGGATCAATCCTTTGAATCTCAGCCACGCGATTCCCGCCTGGAAAAGTTTTCAGACGCCGCCTGCAATATTATTTCAGTCGAAAGAGGTCTAACGTCAACAGCGTTGAGCAAGATCCGCCATTTAGCTATGCAGCAACATCTTTCGGAAGATCAAGTCATTGAGTGCTTGGACCGAATCGGGGATGGGGGCTCGACGTTGGGCAGGGTAGGGCGGTACGAGCAGATCTTTCTGGATCGCTTGGACGCCGTCCTTCCAAGGCTCAACGGAGCTGTCCTCACTCCTCAGAAAGCCCAAGAGGCAATTCGATTAGCGACAGAGGAATACCAGATCAGTGCACAAAGGGCCCAACAGTTGCTGGACCATGTTGCCAAAAAGCGCGGACTAAAACAGATCTCTGCCGCCGATGCTCGGAATCGAATACGAGTCCTTATCGCACAGAGACTTGAATCACCCGATCATCGGCGGGAAGATTTCGAGGACGGGCTGATTGCTCACGGGGCGAATTTCGGAATCAGCGCGGACGAGGTCAGGACACTATTAGATTCCGAGATTGAGACTCGAAATCGGCTGAGCGCGATCCACAAGAGGCAATTGATGGGGGTTATAGGCTCGGTTCTGCTTGCCATTGGCCTGACAGTCGCCGGTTGTTGGCTCTGGCTGAACACTCAAACGCTTTCGCCTTTGCAACCGAAGGCCACCGCCCCCAACATCATCGAAATTGAAAACACGGAAGCAAGCTCTGCCGTTGCAACGCCTGCTGATCCCCAGAACCAAGTCACCCAACCAACGAAGAACTTGTCAGTCAGTGCCAATGACGATTCCAGATTCGGAGTCAACGAGTTTTTCTTAACGCCCAGCACGGCACCTGTCATGAGATTTGAGAAATGGCAAAAGCGATTTATTGAGCTGGTTAACCAAGACTTTGAGCGACCGTGGCCAGAGCTAACTACGCCTTCCTTTGCAGACCGGCAGAAGAAAAGGGAGGCTCTGGATGCGCTGGAATCTGAAAAATCGAACGAACGTATCCACGCCCGCGCCCTGGATGACTTAACCGTCTTAGCAGAGCGCATCAGCGACATCACTTCGGAGGAAGCAACATCAATCGCGGCGTTCTGTTTTCGCAAGCACAGTGCCTCTACAGAGGTTGCCATTGTCCGCACCGTCAAACAATTTGGACGTTGGCCAAATTTTCTGCTCGCTGTTTCTGATGCGTTTGCTGGCAAAGATCGGCAAAGTTCCACAGACGATTGGAAGCTGCGTATTGCTTTCGCAATTACCGACGGCAAACTGAAGAGTAACGATGATTTTCAGGCCGCGTTCTTTGCTTTGGCGCGCTTGAGAGTTCAAGAACGACTGAGTGAGCATGAGCACACCAAAGCGGACTTGAAAACGAATGTAGAAGGTGACTTCGTTGGACATCTTCGTCAGTTCATCTCCGACAGTATCAACGACCAGCGTCACCAGCGCTTTTTTTACCGTTTGATTGCCGCGCGGGATCTCACAAAACCGTCGATGCAGCGGCAGATTGAGTTGCAACAAATTTTGGTCGAGGCACTGCTATTTGCGAAACCGGATGATGTTTCCTTAGCAGCTGCCGAAACTCATTTCAGCCGTTTGAATTCAGCCACGACCCTAGGCGAACAATTGGCGCTCTCCCGTCAAAGTACGCGGAGGCTGGTTACGAGGCACTTGCAATGGCTTAAAGAACCGGCTGCAAAACCGTCGGCGTTTGAGCATCGTCAACCTGTGAGACTTAATGTGACCGAGGCTCGTCGTCTGCGTGATGAAGCCGAAAACGCGGCAATGTCCGGAGACGGCACTCAAATCGACAACGCCGTGGCAAAATATGAAGCGGCGATCGGTTGCGGTGACGCTGCAACGATCCGAAGTTGCCTGCGTGGATTGATCGCGATCGCTAAGAACCGACCTGAACTAAACCGCTATCACCGGCAGCTGGACTTCGTCAACGGCGGTCACCAGAGTCCGCTCTCGACGTTCACCGGCGATGCTGGCAACGTCAATTCGACGCCAACCGATTGGCAAGCGATCATCCGCCAATGCCGCCAACTCCGCCGGTCCCCAATGCCTCAAGATAAATCGGCGAAACCTTCACCTGGGAAACCGGCTGATATTTGGGCGGCGCTAAACTGGTTGGCCAACCGCGGTTCTCCACTAACGGGATTCGAACTCGAGCTGTTGCTACGCATTGAGTCTGAGGCGATTGAGATGCTGGATTCGAGTAAAACGCCGCTCTCACAAATCCGGCTTCCCAGTTCGGTTCAGGCAACGCTGCCGCCGGTGGAAGTAACTCCGTTAGTCCCGCTGGGGCGATAAAGCATACGGGTGCTAAGTTTTTTCTTAATATTGCGTTCCCTGAATCCTTCCAATGCACAGTGTCGGGACAAGGGTCGCGTTGCGGAGATGCAACCGCTATGATGACCTCTCAAGCGGCGAACCGTCGTAGTTATTGCACTTTTTTGATTCACGCACGGCATCGGATGACAACGGACGACTCAGTTCAGGGCGGCACTTGGGGCGACAACGTTCGCCACCTTCGCAACCGAATTATTGCGGGTGTGTTTGTCGTCCTTCCGATCTTCATCACCTATGCGGTGGTTCGATGGTTGTACGACATCTTGTACGTTTACGCGTTGGAGCCAATTGGAAACGTTCTGCGGGAAACTTTATTCCAATCCGAAGAGGTCAAGGAAGCCACCAAAACCGTTAGCGGTGCGGTCGCCATGGAAAACGGATTTGTGGGCGACATAATGTTGTCATCTCTTTCGCTGATCAGTCTGTTCTTGATTTTGTACGTAGCGGGAATGTTTGCACAATCTCGTTTACATCGAGCTTTCGATTGGATCCTATTGAATGTGCCCGGAGTAAAAACGATTTATGCTGCGGTCAGCAATGTTTTCAACGCGGTCTCGGGTTCACAGGGCGTTAGAGATTTTAAGCGCGTCGTATTGATCGAGTTCCCTCATCCGGGGATCAAGGCACCTGCGTTCGTCACCAGCGAGTGCAACGACTTAGGAAGCGGTGAAAAGATTCTCTGCGTTTACGTGCCAACAACTCCCATTCCCACATCGGGTTACATGCTGATGGTACGTGAAAAGGATGTCGTTCCGCTAAATTGGGATATTGAAGAGACCTTGCAGGGCATCGTCTCCGGCGGAATCACGGTCCCCAAAAACGTGACTTACAACGCTCTCAAATCCAGTTAACGCTCCAGCCAAGTGATGGCGTGTCATTAAGCCTCCCCGCTGCGGCTAATTTTCCTGAGGGTGATTAGATCAGTGGTAGCACTTGGTCTTTCACAAGACACAAAATGATTTGACGCCGTCCACGACCGGTTTTTGCAAAACAAAAACGCGAGAGCTAGGCTCGCGCGTTCGGTAAGAAGTTTAGGTTGTTGATCTGAAGGCTCAGGGCCTCATGGTAGAAGAAGGTTTGGCGAAAGAGAATTGTCCGACCATCAACCAGACGGTGACAAAGCCTATCGCAATAATTGACTGAAAAAATTCTATCGGCATGGGCAAGTTCCTCATCGAGGTGTCGAGGTGTGCAAAATTATCGCTCCGTGAGACTGCGAGATCCGTCACTTCAATTGTGCAGCGACATTAGCAAAATCCGATGAAAAGGAGATCTATTTACTTGAACATTTATTCGGAGTCCCTGTTGACCGTTGTGATCAGTAAGGTTTCACAGGACTTCAGGATTCCGATGGCGATTGCGTATCTTTTAGGTCGCTCAAGTTCAGCCTTTGCAATTGTTAACGGGGTTATCAAAGATGCCCAAAGTTGGTTATCCTTTGACTAACGATCAATATCAATCGGATCACTAAATCCGTCAAACTCAAGCCTTGCCCTTCAGCGAATCTAATTTGGACCAGCCCAACTACCAACGCCCCCAGCCCCCCGAAAGTTGGGAACCACCTGAACCCATGTACGCGAGTCCGGGCAAGCGAAAGACGCTGCTGCCTTTGGTGCTGTTTCTTGCTACTTGTGCATCTACCTTTTGGGTAGGAGTTTCGAACTGGTCGCCGATCGCCCCGATATGGCCAGCAATCGTTTCACTGACTCGAACTCTGTTTTTCTCAACGGCTTTTGATCAACAAACGCTGTTGGAGGCGCGGAAACTGATCCTGACCAACTGGGATATCGGGTTGGCATATATGTTCTGCGTCATACTGATCATCTTCCTACATGAGATGGGACACTTCGTGGCGACTTTGATCTATAAAGTGCCCGCGTCGTATCCGTTCTTTCTGCCGCTGCCGATCAACCCCATCGGGACCATGGGCGCGGTCATCGCCATGCACGGGTACGCCGCCAATCGCAAACAGATTTTTGATATCGGACTGGCTGGCCCCATCGCGGGGCTGGTCGCCGCAGTCCCGATCTCTTATTACGGCGTGGGCCAATTGGACCTGACGACGCCAGAACTAGGAGGATTGGGGTTTCGATTGCCGTGGCTGTTGCAGTGGTTTGCTGAGCTGTGGGATGTGCCGGGCTATGAGAAGGATTCAGTCGTCTGGATCAGCCAACTCAATCCCATGTTCGTCGCGGGTTGGGTTGGGATGTTGATCACGGGGCTCAACATGATGCCGGTGGGGCAGCTCGACGGTGGTCATGTAACCTACACGCTGTTTGGGAAATCGGCCCATACTATTGCAAGATTGACCATGGTTTTGGCGATCGCGTTTATGGTCTATTTCCAAACCATGATGATGATCTTGATGGTGATCTTGCTGTTAATGGTAGGAACCCAGCACCCTCCGACGCGCGACGATACTGTGCCGCTGGGCTGGTTCCGATGGACGATTGGATTGGCCTCTTTGCTGATCCCTGTCTTCTGTTTCCCACCGCGCGTATTCATCATTCAATAAAAACAATTCTCCAAATGGAATACTTGGTTAATGAATTTGTCAGATTTGGGAAGTTCCGTTGGCAAAACAGTTGCGTTGCGATAAGTGAACGATCAAAATGATTCACTTAGATTTGATTTATAAGTATTCCTTTATCCGTTCCTACCCATTTGACGTTCGAGATCACTCTCAAACGCTTCGGAAGTAAGCCATGTCCAAGTCGATTTTCCACTCCAGCATCGAAGGTGCTCAACACGGTCCTAAGGGGCTCGATAATTTTCTCGCATTTGCCAAAGAATCAGGTGCCGGCGGAGCCCAACCATCGAACTACATGCTTGACGCGTCTGAGGACGGCACGAAATTTAAGTCCGCTGACGAGATCAAATCGGCGTTTGAGAAAAACGGTTTGAAGATGGACGGCATCTCCGGCCACTGTCCATTTTGGCTGCATACCAGTGTTTGGACGGGAACCAAAAGTGGAAATCCATTTATTCACGGTGCCCAAGCCGGTAAGTCGCCCGACGAATTAGAAGCATTCTACGAAGACTACTGCATTCGGTTGATGGACCTGATGGCCGAACTGAACATCAAAATCCTGCCGATGTTCTGGGGCGTCGCGTTTGGCTGGGAAATGGCGACGGGTTACCCGTGGGGGTTCTGGGCCGGTGGCGATTTCGATTTGATGAAAGAGGGCCAAGAGCGTTTTGTCACCAAGACGCAAAAGCTGCGTGACCACGCGAATTCGCTGGGCATGATTTTGGCTCACGAGATTCATCCTGGCACTGGAGCGATGTGCGCCGACGAATTCAACATGCTGGTGGATATTTGTGACGGGGATAAGTGTTTGGGCGTCAACGCCGATCCTTCGCACTGCTGGGAAGGCGAAGACTGGGAGACGCGATTCACGAAAGTTGGCG
>CALDEW010000532.1 GCA_937942355.1 uncultured Pirellulaceae bacterium
GTGGCCAAGCGATCATTCTCCAGTTCAGCAGCCTTCAGCTGAACGGCTTGGTTTTCGTTAGCAATCCTTAGTTCATCACGTTCAGCGATCGCTTGTTTGGCGTGGATGCCCGGTTCAATGAATTCGGTGTAGCCCAAGTAACCTCCGTAGCCAACACCTCCGGCCACAGCCAACATCATCAAGGTGCGCACGGCGCTGTTGATTGTTTTTACGTTTTCCATTGTTTTGGACATGACGCGAATCTCAAATCTCAATTGCAAAGCGGGATGGGGGTGAACCTAATTTATAGTTACAATCGACACCGAAGGCAAAAACGACCGCTGCAAACAAGCGAATTAGGAAAATGCGGGATGTGCGACACTTATTTAGCAACATAGACCGATTGTAGGGCCGGCCGCTGATTGGACGCGTGCTACCCCAACGCCACCGATTGCTCACGTGCTGCCTGCAGCGCTTCACCGGCCATCTCCAGATACTCGTCTTCGCCGCCCAGCAGCTGCCCGAAGTGCGTTTCTGGTTGCTCCAACCAGCGTTCATAACACATCGCAAAGAGCTGAATAAATTCGTAATCGCAGGTCTGAAGCGCCGACAAAAAACTACGGTCAACCGCGCGGAGAGTCGTGTCATCAACGTCCGGCTGTGAACCCAACGCAAACACTCCGCTGTAGACCTCATGCTTGGCGCGGCTGCCGAGCATTTTGGATGCGACGCCGACGGTGGCTTCGTCGACTTGGCCCAACTTCGCCAGCGCGATCATGGCCTTGGCGCGGACTTCATCGTTTTGGTGTTCGGTTAGGTACCTCAATTGATCGACGACTTGTTCTTCGGTCAACATCACCGATTCGACGGAACAGATAGCGTGCAAAATTAGTGGAATGTTAGCCGAGCGAAGCTTTTCCAATACGATAGTGGCCTGCCGATCAGCCAACGTTTCATCCGGCTGGAAGTGGCGGAGCGCGATAATCTGTTTCGATGTCGATTTCGCGCCGGCCAACGCCAACCATTGTTGTTGGTCCTGTTGAAGTAATGGTTGATTCGCCGACTTGGGGTCGAAGAACGAATCTCCCGTCTTGCTCAAAAACTTAAGCGACTTCTTGCTGGGGTTTCTTACCGTTGGAGGCAGTTCGGTAAACCACGACGGATCGGATTCATCGCGCGTCCAAGCCGCCAGCGCGTGGGCGTAGGCAAGTGTTTGCGTATCGAGGAACGGACGTGGGAAAACGCCCCAACCGGTCGAGTCCCAAAAATTCCCAGTGCGTTTGACGAATTCAAACCGACTGCGAATCGCCCCCAGTCCCGTCATCACCACCGCCAGGTCCACCAGTTCAGGAAAGTGTGCGTAGGGGAACTTATGTTGATGCAACAGATCAGCAACAACATGATGAATCAACGAAGCCGCGGTTAAGGCAGGTTCGTTTACGATGTTCGTGTGCAATGTGATGGTGCGCGTGGCAGCATCATACGTTCCCGGCAGACCGCCGAGCCCTTCGCAGGAACCGCCGCCTCAGCCACCGCCGCCACATTTCTCCAGCTCCTGCGGCTGCTGAACAATAGGAATATTGGCAACGTCGTGAGACAGGTGTTTGCCGATTCGATTTGTTAAAGTCTCAAGATCAGAAAGGGCCGAGCCTTCGGCATCGCCTGCCAAAACTTCCTCTTCAGACAGGACTTCCAGCTTTAAGCGATCCGCCGTGATGCTTTCGGCGATCTGCTGTAGATGAAATTCGATTCTGGATTTTTCGCCATCGGCAAGGCTGGGTTTTGATTTAAACAGTTGCATAGCTATAGTTTTCCCAGTGAGTGTTTCTTGGAGAGACTCATATTAGATTCTTCAGCCGTTGAACGCAGCGCCGAAATCCCTGATGATGAGTCATATTTGGCGACATCAAGCAGAGCCTTGATTCGCATTTATATTTTTTTACGAGACCAACGATGGATTTTAAAGCGTTACGCAAAGAATACGAGACGACCGGAATTGGGCCCGAAGATCTTCCGGACAATCCAATGGAAGCGTTCGAAGCTTGGTTTGCCGAAGCCACGAAGCAGTCTCCCGGCGATTGGTTCGAACCCAATGCGATGACACTTTCCACCAGCGATCCATCAGGCCGCGTGTCCAGTCGTTGGGTGTTGCTTAAAGGTGTCGACGCCGAAGGATTTCGGCTGTACACCAACTACGACTCCGACAAAGGTCAGCAGATCAAGGCCAACCCGAATGTCGCGCTGTGCTTTCATTGGCCTTATCTAGGACGCCAACTTCGGATCGAAGGTCAGGCCACTCGCACATCGACGGAGGACTCCGAGAAGTATTTCCATTCACGTCCGCGCGGGTCTCAAATCGGTGCGATGGTGTCGCGGCAATCTCAGATCATTGAATCACGCGCCGAACTGGAAGAATATCGCGACTCACTGAACAAAGAGTTTGAGAATCAGGAGATCCCGCTACCAGATAACTGGGGCGGTTACCTCGTAAGGCCGGACCGATTTGAGTTTTGGCAGGGTCGACTGGACAGGTTGCACGACCGTGTCGTCTACATCAACGACGGGGCAGGGCAGTGGACCAAGGTCCGTCTTTCTCCTTAGCCGCCCATCACACGCCCCTTTATATATGAATGGAGACACCGGGAATCCGATGCGAGGCTTGTAACGCAAAGAGAAAAAAATTGACAGAAAGATGGGGACAGAAAAATAAGCAGAATTGAGCGTATCTTTCTGTCAACATTTTTCTGTCGCTTTTAAGACAATCAACCCGCCGAAGCGAGAGAAAAAAAATACGCACTTTGCATATCCTAACTTGCCAGTGACTCCAACTGTTGACGCCCATACGCTAAGATTTGTGCCATTGAATCTAAACGATCTCTGCGAGCAATCTATCCGATGAGCCTTTTCGAAATCAGTTCCATTGTTATCGCGCTATCAGCGCTCTTTGGATACATCAACGTTCG
>CALDEW010000533.1 GCA_937942355.1 uncultured Pirellulaceae bacterium
TCGCTGAAACAGGGCGTGGAGATCTGCACGATTAATTAGCCGGTCGTGGATGATGCAACGAGTCCTACATCGCTGTTGAACGTCGCCAGTAATCATGCGGGATCTAATTACCCGCCGGACTCGTAACCTCGTCCACTACCTCCCCTCAAAGAATCGCACGCCGCAGCGGGTACTACTCTGATTCGCGCCCGGTTCGCCGTTCCTCTAAAAATTCCGACGTTGGCAGGGAGTCGGGTTCACCGTTGCCTTCGCGAATATCAACCAGCCACTGAAGTGGGAAATCGTCAGGCCATTCATCGTTGCTGAAACTGAGCATCTCTTGATAGTGATGCATCTCGTCCGCCATATCATCCGACAGCGGGCTCTCCTGCAGATTTGGATACAGACGAAACACTTCACTCCATTGGCGAAACGCGTCTTCGTACAGGCTGATCGCGCCCTTTTTCGTGCTGGTGCGCTTCTTGGTCACGTAATCGACATCGAACTCATCATCGTAAATTGATGCACGACGCATGCGGCGAGCGTCATACAACGCCTGCCGTGCACTGACGGTCAAGTCTTTGGCCTCGGCCTCGTTTCGTGACCTCCAGAAATCGTAGTTAACGTTTCCGGCATCTTTGGTTTCGGTTTTTCCAAGCTGAATGTTTTCGTAGATTTTACTGCTGATGCGAACTGCGGCCATCTTGTCTTCACCCTCCGCTCTTTCGGCAATGCGCGAATCAAGCTTATCATCGCGTGACTGGATTCTCTCCAGCAGATCATTCGCCTCGCGTTCCTGTTCATCGGTCAACTGATCCGCAGGCATATCCAGCAACATTTTCTGCTCTGGCCTCAGCTTCATATCGCTTCTCATCTCGGCGACCAGTTCATTCCGAACCCCGGGAGCCAAGCGATCCAATTCCCGCCTTAGCTCAGCCAGTTCCTCCCGACGCCGGTGGCTTTGCTCCATACGAAATGGCCGCCCGTAGCTATTGAGCAGCTCGCGATTTCCATAATCTTTCCATGCCGTATCAGCGTACTGCCAAACCTCTTGGATCACATCATCGGTGCGATGTTCGGTTTGCAACGACAAACCGCGGTTTCGAATTTGAGCCGGACGATACATATAAAACATGACGTCGTTTCTATATTTCTGATTGCCCTGATCATCGACCAAACGGTTGGAAAGGTCGTACCACTGATAGGCTAACAACCAACTGTCGGGACCAAAAACATCCACGTCATACAGCTCGGGCGAAACCAAATCGGCCATCGATTGGTGGAACTCGTCATCCTTTTTAAACATTCGACGGAACGATTTTTTTTCGTCCGACTTCCCGAATTTGTTGCCTGTCATAAACCCCAACTGGTCCGTCATGCGGTGATCTTTGACGTTGTAGTGGACACCATTTTGCAAGAAGTCCAATCCCTTCTTCACCCACTGATAGCGGTATTCATAATCGTCGAACTCCATCGACACGTTGTACGCCAGATTGTGAGCCTGATACTCCCAGACTTTGACGAAGTTCGGTTGAATCTTCGCAAGTGCTTTCAACGTCGAGGCAAGCTTGTCGTAGTCCTCTTCCTTTTTATGTTCGATCGACTGCATCCACAGCATATTGATCGCCACCCCACGGAGGCCCAGCGAAGCCAGCTTCATCGTTTCGCTGGCCGGGTCAATTTTTGTCAGCTCCGCCTGCGTCAGCTTTTTATCGCGACGCATTTTCGAAAGGATCCCCCCTTCGTCTTGACCGACGACTTCCGGGCGCGAGATCATCGCCAGCGGAATCAACAGCACCGCGATAATGACGATGTAAATAACTTTTCGCACAAACGAACGGTTCACTTCGCAATCTCCCGTGTCTTGAGGCAAAAATAACCCAGCAACGTCAAACCAAACACGAACGCAATCGTGACGGCAATCGCGACTAACAGCCGACTATTGTCCACGGCATATCCGTGCACTAAATAATTCGAAAAGTTAAGATCGCCAAAGTTCGGTGCCAAATAGGTCAGCATTTTCAGCATGGAAACTAACAAATAGTCCAATTTTTCGATGATCGTATCAAAGAACCCCGTATCCAAATCAACCATCATGTTCTGTTGCGTCACGACCCGCACGAAGGACTCAATCGGTCCTCCGCCCTGCTCATTGATCAAGTTTCCTTGAGCATCGACTTCGGCTAACTTACGAATAAACTCCGAGTTGAAACCAACGATCATCACAGCAACCGCGGACAGCATCACCAAAGGTGATCCAAGGAACGTACTCAAGGCCACGCCCAGCGCGATCATAATCATCAACTGACACCAGATACCGATGTAGCCTTTCAAAAAGTTCCACCAGTAGGCCTGATCCTTGCCTCGCAGATACGCGTCGGATCTACCAACGCCGATATATTGATTGATGTCTCGGCAACTCAATACGACCATCAATTTTTGGTTGTCGCCAGCAAAATCGTCGAACAAATCATAGGCCCCCTCCTCGACCAGCGAACCATCGGGCGCAACGATACGGCCAACGATCTTCTTGGGCACCGGCAGCGTCTGCACGGCGAACTCTTTGGTTTCGAATTCAATAATCTCGGAGATAAACTTGTTGTCGACGTCGGGTTTATCGGGGATGCTTTCAAACTGTAAACCCGCGATGACGCGTTTCTCGATATCGCCTTTATAGGAACGATAAACGCCCAACGTCAGGTCGATGGGGACAAAATCGAGATCAGGAAAGCGGCTTTCACGGACGTTTTCGAAGCTGAACGTCGCACGGGAAAGCGTCGAACGTTTCCGCGCCGAACCGCCATCAACGTAGCCACGACGCTTTGATTCCTTACCAACGTTGGTGCCTTTTTTATTAGCCTCGCCTTCGCGGTTGTAAAAAGTAAGCTCCGAACTGTAGATCGGCACACGGGCTCGGAAGTAGCCAACCGATTGCCCGAGCGTAATTTGGGCATCGTCGCCTTCACCGGTGACGGTGACCGCGTGCGTATGATTGCCAACGGGCAAACACATCACTCGATGGTACTCGACTCTGCCATCGTCCCTTTTTATAGTGCGAATGATGTCGTCGGAATCCAAGGCCGGTTGATCGGCTTCTCGCACGTCCGAGATAATTTCCAAACGGTGCGAGTGATCGTTGTCGACGGTGGTCGTCGCCTCAAACAACGCGTTTTCAGAAACACGTTTACCCGTAATCGTCGACTTACCAGCTTCGGTATCAACAGCCGTGAATGCCGCCAGCCCTTGCGAAGCTGCGACGGCCTTGGTTTTCCAATCCCCAGCAATCTGGTGGCTGTGGTCGAGACTTCTCCAGACGAAGAAGTAACTGATCAATCCCATCAAAACCAGCAGCAGCGTCCCCACCGTGGCAAAACCCAGCATCCGCCCGAGTACGATTTCGGTGCTGCGAACGGGTTTAGTAACGACGGTGTAGATGGTTTTGTTCTTGATGTCATCTGGCAGACTGAAGGCACTCAGCAGCAGGCCCATCAACAGGACCAGCATCTGCGTGCCCCAGAGCACAAAGTTGACGTAGATCTGTTCGGGTTTCTCGGTGCCTCCGCCCATGAACCAACTGCCAAAGAGCACCATCAGCGCGAAGATCACAAACGTTACCAACACGACGCGTCTACGCATGGCTTCCTTAATCGCCAGCCGCGCCAACGCGACGACGCGGCGTGGGGAAGTCTTCATGAAATCCGGTACCGCTTCGGCCACGACTTGGGCGACCACGTAGAAAGCTTCGAAAGGCCCGTGGCGGAAGGCGGCGACAAGGTAGCCAAAAAACAGCCCCAAAATTGCGCCCGAAACCAGAACCGCCAGAAACAGCAACAGGCCCGGCAAAAACCATTCGGAGAAGTCAGGAAAGCTTTCGACGTACATCGTGGGTTATCTTATGCCAAAAGGTTGGGAAAATCGGGAAGCGTAACAATCGCAGACCAAAAACAGGAACTTAAATTTGACCGTCAGTTCGACGGATCTGCTGGAGGCGTCGCGCTGTCAGCATCGCCACCGGTGGTCGACGTCGGTCTCATGCCGGGTCGTTGTTCACTTTCACGAACAATATTCAAAAACAGATCTTCCAAGGTTGTTCGAGGGTTATCGACGACAATGTTCTTTCCACCGTGCTTGGCAATGATTTGCCGGATTTCTTCGTGAGCGCTCTCGGGCAAATTCTCAGCCTTGATCTGCGTTTCGCCGGAGACTTTCAACAGGCTATCGACGCGCCCCATTTCTTTCAGGTCACCTTGGAACAAAATCGCGATGCGGTCGCATACGTCTTCCACGTCCGCCAACAGATGGCTGCACATGACGATCGTTTTGCCTTGATCGCGTAGTTTAAGGATCATGTCCTTCATATCGCGCGTTCCCAAAGGATCGAGTCCCGACGTCGGTTCATCGAGCAGGATAAGTTCGGGATCGTTGATCAGGGCTTGGGCCAATCCAATTCGGCGGGTCATACCTTTAGAGTATTCCCGCAGCTGCCTACGTTTGGCCTTCTCCAGCCCAACCAGTTGGATCAGTTCTTGAACGCGCTCTTTGCGAATCTTTGCGGGAATGTCGAACAACCGCCCGTAGAAGTCAAGCGTTTCTTCCGCGTTGAGAAATTTGTAAAGATAAGACTCTTCAGGCAAGTATCCGACACGCTCGTTCTTGGCCACATCGGTCGCGTTTTTCCCTAACACAATGGCACGGCCACCGGTAGGAAATAACAACCCAAGCAGCAATTTGATCGTTGTCGATTTTCCAGAACCGTTGGGACCAAGCAACCCAAAAATCTCGCCCTTGCGAACCTCTAAATCCAACGCGTTGAGGGCGCGTACTTTTTGTCGACCCCAAAAGTCGCGGTAGACCTTGGTCAAGTTTTGAGCTTCGATGACGATGTTGGGATCGTAATCAGGATTGCTTTGCTCTAAGCGTCCGGTAGGTTGCGGCGATTGAGATGTGGCAGAGGTATCAGTTGCCATTTTGAATGATTTCTCCAGAACGAATTAAAACGCACAACGGTTGAGACGAAATGATTTTCAGCAAAGGGTGGCTGAGGCAAAAAATCCCTCAGCTAGATCTCAGGCAGGACTCTTGGACTCGTCCACGACACGGCCGCAAACGCTGGCCAGAGCAATAGTTTAGTACATTATGCACGGCTTTTACAACGCCATGAAGCGGGGCATATTTTACCATTTGTTTTACGAACCAAAGGGCAGGGCGGTTCGTGGATTTTCAGAAAATTTGACACCCAAAAAGCCTTGATCCGAAAATCGTGTTCAGGGGTTCAATCCGTCTTAGTTTCAGGATCAATATACTCCATCTTCAAAGGATGATCGCTCTTGGGATCATCAACGCGTATCGCGACGCGTCCATCAAGCACCTGGTCAATCAACTGCCCAACGATTTCAGATCGCCAACCCGTCAATAGCCTCGGTTTTTCGGGTAGTTTCAGAATTCCCAATCGCATCGCCGCCACGTCCCGCACCTCTTGAGCCGTCCCGACGATGGAGGACGAAATCTGTTCGGTACGACACAACACATTCAGCGCAGTCGTTAGAAACTGCCCGAGCAGCCCCAGATTGATCGTTTTGGTGCTGGTGATGCGTTTGGGGTAATTCGATTTCGGCATCTTCAGCGCTCGTTCGATCGCCGCCGAAATTCCGTCTATCGAGCTACCATGAACGCGATTGCCAAACCCTCGGATCGCCTTAATCTGCGCCGGCGCACTGGTGCCTCGCCGCGACAGTTCAACAATCAAGTCATCTGCAAGGACTCGTTTGGGCGTACGGTCGCGGCGTTGGGCTTCTTTGTTTCGCCAAATCCAAAGCTCTTTCACGATCGCCAACTGAGCAGGCTTGAGCCGCGCGATCCCCGAGACACGTCTCCACTGTGGATGGGTAATCGTTTTTTCAAGTGCACTCTGCCACTGATCCATTTCATCCCGCACCCAGTCGACGCGGTTGAGTTTCTCAAGTTTCTTTTTCAGTTCGTTATACACGGGCCAAAGGTGCACGACGTCTTCTAACGCATACGCCATTTGTCGATCTGTCAGCGGTCGTTGTCGCCAATCGGTTCTTGTTTCGCCTTTGTCGACGACGACGCCAATCATGCGATTGACCAAGTTCCCGTATGCGGCTGGGTATTCACAGCCAACCATTCCCGCGGCCAGTTGAATATCGAACAAATTTGCCGGTCGTTTGGCAACGTCACGAAAGCAAAACAAGAATTCTTCGCGGGCGGCATGGACGATTGTGATATGATCGCCGTCGCACAACCAGTCCCAGAATACAGTTAGATCCTCGATGGCCAATGTATCAATGATCGCATACGCTTTGTCGGTCGAAACCTGAATCAGGCACAACAGAGGACGATAGCAATTCTCTGAAACGAATTCGGTATCAAAACCAACGTATTCCGAGTTCTCGTTTTCGCTGCAAAACTTCTCTAGCGCGTCTGCTGTAGTGATGTGCTGATACTTGGTGTCGTTTGCCATAAAGATCGCTCGTTTTTTTCTATTTCTCCGACCGAAGCCGTTGGCCAGATGATACTTACTTTCGTGGCTTCAGCCGCAAAAATGAGCGGCAAGGCGACTGCCGCCGGTTTGCTGCACCATTGTTGATTCACGCCGCACCAGCTTTTCTTCACCTGCACGGTGCTGTTTCGCTTCTAAATTTTTGTTTAATCTAGCGGCTACGACAATTTTTGAATAGCTGGTCTATCAACCCGTTCCCCTCAAACCCAAGCCCGTCAATGCTCGTCAGCGTCAAAACCCCCGCCGAAGCCGCTATCGTCGCTGCAGCTGATGGAGTCACCGTTGTCGATGTGAAGGATCCGTCGCGCGGCTCTCTGGGCTTCGCCGGAGCAGTGACCATCAACGAAATCGCAACTGAGATTGCTAACAATAAGAAAGAGAAATTGCTCAGCGTGGCCTTGGGCGAACTTCAAACGATTGATTTCGACGAAGTCAACCGGATCGACTGGTCGTGCGTTGACTTTGTGAAGCTTGGGTTGAGCGGTTTTTACGACGACCTCCTTTGGCGATCGAAGCTGTGCAAAGCGTTGGCGAACATTCCTGCGCGGGTGCGTCGAGTTCTCGTTTTGTATGTGGATCAAGTCGAAGCTTCGGTGGCGACCGAAATGATACAGGACGCCAAGGAGGCCGGTCTGTCGGTGGTGCTGTTGGATACGTTTGATAAGTCGCGCGGAAACGCGTTCGTCCACTGGACGGAGGACGCTGTCCGCCGTACGTTCGAATCGGCAGCGCGGCGGGCGTTGACCACCGTACTGGCCGGTTCGATTGGATTGCCAGACTTACCCAGAGCATTTCGAACCGGTGCAGATTTGATCGGTGTCAGAGGTGCCGTTTGCGACGGCGACCGCAGCGGTAGTTTATCCCAGCAACGGCTCGACAGGCTGATAACCGCCTACCGTGAAGTCAGTGTTTAATGGATGATCGTTTCCCACCGCCGTCAGCCCCTGGCAGCACCGCGCGTTCCTATTGGCCGATGCTGTTACAAGTCAGCGCGATCGCCTGCCTGATTTTCTTTACCAACCTAGGCACCGCACAACTGTGGGATCGAGACGAACCGCGCAACGCGGGTTGTGCGGTCGAGATGCTTGACCGCGCCGATTGGGTGGTGCCGATTTTCAATGACCAACTGCGCGGCCAAAAACCGGTGCTGCTTTATTGGTTGATGATGTCCGCCTATCAGATTTTCGGCGCAAACGAGTTTTCGGCCCGTTTCTGGTCGGCGCTGTTGTCCGTCGGCACCGTTGGGATAACGTTCTCGATTGGGCATCGTCTATTTAATGACCTAAAAATCGCGCGGCTAAGCGGAATCATCCTGACCAGCAACTTAATGTTCGCCGTTGCCGCTCGCGCCGCGACGCCCGATGCGCTGCTGATCTTTCTCAGCACGCTGACGATCGCGTTCTATGTCTGGGGCTCGCCTGTCCAGTCGGCCAATCGTTTCGTCCAATCGTTTGACCAGTTGCACTGGCTTTGGTTGGTGGCGATGGGCGTCAGTATGGGTTTAGCAATGTTAGCCAAAGGCCCGATCGGCTTTCTGATGCCGATGGCAATTATAGGAATGCATCTCTTGATCACGCGTCGCGCTCAGCGCCCACAGCGCTTCGCGGTGCTCTCTGTTATCCATCCGGTCCACTTTATAAAGACCACTTTGGCGATGCGCCCGTTTCTGTTGTTGGCGATCGCGTTGCTGGTGGCGCTGCCGTGGTATTATTGGGTCGGGCTTCGAACCGAAGGCGATTTCCTCAACCTCTTTTTCGTGCAAGAGCACCTGAGACGTTCAACGACCGCCTTTGAAAATCACAGCGGGGGGATTGGGTACTACCCCTTGGCAATTCTGATTGGATTCTTTCCTTGGTCGTTGTTCTGGCTGCCGGTGGCGATCATTCTTTACCGGCAGCAAAGAACCGGCAGCAACGAAAACGATGCGGTTGCACTGATGTTATGCTGGATCGGCGTGCAAGTCGGACTCTTTTCAATCGCTCAAACGAAACTACCCAGCTACGTCACTCCCTGCTATCCGGCGCTTTCGATCCTCACCGCCATAGGCCTAGAGGCTTGGTCACGAAATCGAATCGCGCTCTCCGGCGCTTGGATCAAAGCAGCTTTAATAATAGG
>CALDEW010000534.1 GCA_937942355.1 uncultured Pirellulaceae bacterium
CGCAAAACGACTACATTCCGCACTGGGCTATCTCAGCCCCGCACAGTTCGAAAACATCAATCGCCCCGTGACGGTCAAAAATGCTGCTTAGCAATGTCCAAAATCAGGGGCGCACTCCACGATACTGACCCTTTTTGCTCCGCGATTGACAGTATTTCGCAAATTGAAATTTGTGACAATGCTCAGTGGCGGAAAGTTTCGATCGCTCAAGAACGCTAATTTTGGAGGACTCTGGCTCTTAAGCTCCAAAATGGTGGCGGCGAATGGATCAATCGAAATACCGTGAATGGCAAACACCGGAAAATGGAATTGGCTTCGATCCGGTTCGTTTCTTTAATAATATCGCAAGCAGGCGATTTTATCGAATTTTGCAAAGTTAGAAAAAACTATTGGAACGAGATGGTGTAGCCCCTCAACTAACTAAGATATCCCAAAATATGACCCAAAAACACTTTGGTGTTTATTGGCCTCCTGAACTACCAATCGGGACACAGAAAATCTATCTCCGTTGCCGCCTTCGTACTTTCTGATAATGCTTCCGGCTGGGGCCGTTGCTGGGGCGCTCGCATCTTGGTTCATCACGAGAAATGCTGATTTAAGCGCATTCATGACAAGAGCAGCAAGTTTCGGTTTTCTGTTTGCTGCGGTTGCGGGAAGCAACTCCGCGACATCAAATGTGCGAATACTCGATATGCAACTCCAAAATCCTTTCGTAAGCAGTGCACATGCATTGCATTGCCATCGATGTAGGCAGCGTAGATGTATGCTTCGGTTTAGGAAGTGAACTGGTCCGATTCCTAGGTGATCGGAGGGCTTCCGCGGTGCTGGCCGCAGTTGCGTTTGACAGCACATTGACGCGCGATTTACTCTACCACCAAGGGAATTTCCTTCGCGAAGACATTTGCGATGAAGTCAGCATTTGGTAGGTCGGTAATTGTTAGGGTCGTGTTGCCTTGTGTGAGTGGCACCAAAGTAACCTCATCGTTGGCAATCATCGTAATCTCTGCAATGGCTGGATCGGATAGAGTCCAGCTATAGTTAGATTCAACAATGCCTAGCCTAGTCCGCGCTTTGAAAGTTTTTGAATCAGGGGATTTGAGGGAAATCGATTGAAGGCCCCCTGGCGTTGAAGGGCCACTGTTTATCAGTATAGCAGGCATCTCGTCCGAAAATGTTTCGCTGTCGAAGCTAATCGAGTGTGTCGAATTTGGGCCGCTGCCTTGATTGTCGGTAATAGCTAAAGTGATCTCGTGACTGCCTATGCCACGTTTTGGGCTGATATAGTTGAACCCGTAAAAGCTGTTCGCATAATTTTCAACTTCGGTACTCAGGTAATCGAAATTAGCAATAAGCCCTGATATCGATTCGCTGTGAAAGTTCCCTGAATTTCCGATTTCTTCTAACACGACAGTGTTGGGTTCTTCGCCTATCTCCACTGTGTAAATCTGCTTGTTCATTCGAGCAGTAATTACGTTCTCCAAAGTTTCGTTACTAGATCGGTCAACGCCATCGGTTAATACGACCACAAGTCCTCGGGTCACCTTTTCCAGTGTGTTGGTATCATTCCAGCGAGAGAGCCCCTCTATGAGCGCGCCATATAAATTCGTTGTGGGGCTGCCAACTGCGATCGATTCTATAGCGCTTTCGAGCACAGAAACATCCGAAGTGAATTCTTGCACGAGAACTGGAGAGTCGGAAAAACTGTAAATGGCAAAGATCTGTTGGTCGCTCCTGCCATTTACGATTTCCTTTGCAGCGACTTTGATATCGCTCAAGTTTTGCGCCAAACTAAAACTGTTATCGATCAATATTACTGTCTTGATCTCAGTCTCGATCTCGTCGAATTTTCCGATCTGTAGGAATGACTCGGCTCTAGGAAGAGCCTTACCATCTTCTTCAAAATTGAAAAATTCTTGGCTAATGACAACGTCGTTTGGGACATTTATCCCCCGTCCATTCGCATCGATAAGCCGGAACGAGGCTTTGAGTGAGCTTGGCGTTTCGATCGAGGAGTCAAATGGCCCAGTGAAGTAGATTGGAGCGTTTGGTGGAAGACCGAACTCGTAAGTAGCTTCCGCAATGGTCTGCTGAGTGATGTTTGAGATATCGACATCCCAGCCGACAAAGTTCCAATATGCGTCGGGGGTGATTATTGGCGGGATTGCAGGATCACCAGATTCAACCCATTGTACTGGATCCCCCGATTCAATGGTGCCATGATCGCCGCGCAGAAATGTGACTTCAAACACCTCTTTTTTCGAGATTGCGAGGCTATGAAAGGCCCCTGCGGCAATTCCTAAAACTTGTTCGAGATCGGCTGGGGGAGTTGCCTGCCCGTAAACGTCCCATCCCCAAGCGACAATAGTTCCATCGCTTTTAAGGGCGAGATTGTGCGAATGACCGGCGGCGATAGCAATTACATCGCCTAAATCTTCAGGTACGGTCGCTTGCCCATTAGGGTTATCACCCCAAGCGATGACAGTTCCGTCAGCTTTTAACGCTAGACTATGAAACTGTCCTGCGGCGATTGCTGTTATGTCAGTTAGGCTCCCCGGCGTTTCGTAATCAAGTAATTGCCCCCATTCGATGACTTGCCCATTTGATTTGAGAGCCATTAAATGATTGTTGCGAGCGGAAATATCGACGACTTCAATGAGACCTGCGGGAGGGCGCAACGGATAAAGAGGGCCTTCGTCTTGCAGTCTTTCCGGATCGTAGCCCCAAAACACTAACGTACCATCGCTCTTCAGTGCTAAGTTAGAATGACCGGCTGCCGCAATCTTTGTCACCTCAGATGATTGATTTGTTAGTTCTTCCGGTACCACCGCCTGACCAAATCTGTTGTTCCCCCAAGCCAGAACTGTCCCGTCAACTTGAAGTGCCAAATTATGGGATGCGCCTGCAGAAATAGCGATCACGTTTTCCAGGCCTTCCGGAACTGATGTTTCGCCAGAAGTGTTTCCGCCCCAAGCCGAAACCTTCCCTTCTTCCGTCAACGCCAAGCTATGACCGTAGGCAGCCGAAACTGACGTAACGTTCGGGAGGTTGGCGGGAACATCACTTTGCTGAAATTGATTTCCACCCCACGCTATGACTCCGTCTCGTTCATCCGCATGCGCCGTGAATGTCGCAAAGAAAAACCAAAAAGCTGCAAATGTAAAAATAAGTACTCTCATAAAAATTCCGATTGATAAATCTTGGCCTCAATTAAGTCGAGTAGCGCCAGTAGTACTCAAGTTTTTACGTTGGGCAAGGCGGCTTTGGAGAAGCCGCATTGTCGGATGTTGCTATGCAAACCGGCCCGGCACGGTCTGCCTTCAACAATTTGGTCTGACACCCGACTTCCTATACGCTGACAGCCACTGTTATCTTTGGTGGTTGGCAAAAGCAGACCAATACGCCGAAGTCATCGGCAACATCCACCAGAATTCGGAGCTGCTAAATGTCGCGTAGTGGTCTTGACGAATTTCATCAGAAATATCCGCACCTACAAGAATTCATGAAATTCCT
>CALDEW010000535.1 GCA_937942355.1 uncultured Pirellulaceae bacterium
TGAAAACGTTCGTTTAGCCGCGACCGTTGTTCAAGAACTTTCGGCCGGTGATGTTCGTTTGATCGGATTCGTCATCGCCAATGACAATTCAAAAGTAGACCTCGGCAAGATCCGCAGTACGATTTCTAAATCGCTGCCGGAGTACATGGTGCCAGCTCTGTTGACCGCAGTCGACGAATTCCCCTACACGCCAAGCGGAAAACTCGATCGCAAATCCTTTCCCGATCCGTCCTCGGATCGCCCTGATTTACCCACAGCCTACGTCGCGCCAAAATCAGATGACGAAAAAGCACTCTGCCAAATCTTCGCAGAAGTACTCGCCATCAACCGCGTCGGCACAAAGGACAACTTCTTCGAAATGGGTGGCAACTCCATCCGCGCGATCAAAGTCGTCACACGCGCCAACGAGAAAATGAACTTGGGTCTAACGGCTGCAGAATTTTATGATTCGCCGTCGGTTACTCAAATCCTTTCGTCCAAACAAGATGACAACACGTTCGCCGCTAAGAAGCGCGCCCGCCGCAACAAGGACAACGATTCCGATCAATTCGCGATCATCGGTTTAGCGGCGCGATTGCCGGGTGCCGATAGCGTCCAACAATTTTGGGAAAACTTGTTGGCCGGGAAAGAGTCCATTCGTTTCTTCAAGCCCGAAGAACTGGATCCGTTGGTGCCGCAATCGGTGCGCGAAGCAGAGAACTACGTCCCGGCGCGCGGAATCATCGAAGACGCCGATCATTTCGACGCTCGATTCTTTGGCATTACGCCGCGCGAAGCCGAAATGGTCGACCCACAGCAACGCATTATGCTCGAAACCGCTTGGACGGCGTTAGAGGACGCGGCTTGTGTACCGGATACGTTTGACGGAACGATCGGAATCTGGGCGGGAACTTATGCGACCAGTTACTATTCGCAAATCCTGTTGAGAAATCCGGAAGCCATCGCTCGGTTCGGCGAATTCCCAACATTAGTCGCCAACGAAAAAGACTTCATCGCAACACGTGTCGCCCATCGGCTGAACTTGACAGGCCCGGCGATCAACGTGAACACCGCCTGCAGCACATCACTGGTTGCCATTATTCAGGCTTGCACGGCGCTGGCCGCTGGTCACTGCGACGCGGCGATCGCGGGTGGAACCTCGGTCCAATTCCCACAGAACCAAGGACACCTTCATCAAGAAGGAAACATCTTTACCCCTGACGGACATTGCCGCCCGTTCGATGCCAACGCCGCCGGAACGTTGTTCAGCGACGGTGCTGGCGCGGTCGTGATCAAACGACTGGAGGACGCGGTAGAGCAAGGCGATCATATTTACGCGGTCATTCGCGGCTACGGCATCAACAACGATGGCGGTAGTAAAGCCAGTTTTTCCGCGCCAAGCATCGACGGACAGGCCGGTGCGATCGCGATGGCGTTGGACCATGCGGATGTCGAAGCAGACAGTATTGGATACATCGAGGCCCACGGCACGGCGACACTGATTGGCGATCCGATCGAAGTTTCGGCGCTGAAGAAGGTGTTTGCGGCTCGTACTGACAAGAAGCAATTTTGCAAAATTGGATCCGCCAAAAGCAACGTCGGCCATACGGTTGCCGCAGCGGGTGTCACGGGTTTGATCAAAACTGTGTTGTCGCTGCATCACGAACAAATCCCAAAGACATTGCACTTTGAGAATCCAAACCCACAGATCGACTTCGCCAACAGCCCGTTTTCGGTTACCGATAAACGTACCGAGTGGCCAAGGACCGAAACTCCGCGCCGCGCTGGGGTAAGCGCCTTTGGCGTCGGTGGTACCAACGCTCACATCGTTTTGGAAGAAGCACCGCGGCGCTGTGCCAGCATGTGTGAGCCGCAGGGCGCTAGCCGCGGGTGCACAGCGCAGGAAGAAAGACTGGGAAAGGGTAACGCCAGCAAACCAGCGGCTAGCGCCCTGCCGCTAACAGCAGCGCAACCGGTGCAGATCTTTCCCGTTAGTGCCAAAACGAAAACGGGTCTGCAGAGTCGCATGATTCAAGCTGCCGGGGCGTTGACGCCCGATCACGAAATGCACGACGTGGCGACGACGCTTCAGCAAGGCCGCGCGGCCCAAATGTATCGCGGATTTGTTGTCGCTCAAACTGCCAAAGAAGCGGCTGAAAAATTTACCAATGGCAAGATGCCCGATGTGGTGACCGCCAAGGCCGGCAACAGCGGACGCGAGATCGTCTTCATGTTCCCGGGCCAAGGTGCTCAGTACGTCCGGATGGGCCAGAATCTCTACCAGCACAACAACGTCTTCAAAACGGCGCTTGATAAATGCAGCGACATCCTCACCCCGTTGCTCGGACGTGATCTGCGTGATGTCCTGTTCCCCGAAGATGGCGGCGAAGAAGCTTCGAAGGAAATTCTGAAGAATACACGCTTCACCCAACCGGCGCTCTTCGCATTGGGATACTCGTTGGCTCAAGTTTGGATGGATTGGGGCGTTACCCCCGATCGCCTGATGGGTCACTCGATCGGAGAATTCGCAGCGGCATGTATCGCTGGCGTTTTCTCGCTGGAAGATGGACTCAAGATGATCGCCAAACGCGGCGAACTGATGGAAGCCCTTCCCGGCGGCAGCATGGCCAGCGTTCGAAAAAGCGGACGTGAAGTCGAAGCTCTCATCAGCGGTGACCTCGCCGTGGCGGCCTATAACGGACCAGAACTTTGCGTTGTCGCAGGACCGGACGATCAAGTTGCCGCTTTTGTTGCGAAACTAGAAGCTCAGGACATCGCCTGTCGCGCTTTGCATACGTCTCACGCGTTTCACAGTTCCATGATGGATTCGATCGTCGCACCGTTCGAAGAATTCATCGCGGCGATCAAACTGCATCCACCTCAATTGCCAATCGTTTCGACCGTCACCGGCAAACCAATGACTGACGCCGAAGCGACCTCGGCCAAGTATTGGGCCGAACACCTGCGTCGTCCCGTCCGATTCTCCGATGCGGTACAGACGATGTGGGAGGAAGACGACACCCGCATCCTGATCGAACTTGGCCCACGCAAAACACTCGCCACCTTGGCAATGCAACATGCGGCCGACCGAAAGAAGCAAACCGCGATCCCGTCACTCTCCAGTCACGCCGACGACAACGAAGAGTTCAAAGCCCTATTGGCGGCGGCAGGATCGTTGTGGCTCTCCGGCGTCGACATCGCTTGGCAGCGACTGACGATCGGGCAAGGACGCAAGATACCACTGCCCACTTACCGGTTTGAACGCAAGAAATTCTTTGTCCAGCCGGTCAACAAGATGCCGCATCAGTTGCAACCTGACATACCACTGAACACTCAACCCAACATTCAACCGACCAACCAAACTAACCTTACTTCTCAACCAACCCAACCGATCACAACCACTGTTACGAAAGCTAAACCCATGAACAATCGCCAACCAAAAATCACTGAAGCAATTTACGACGTCTTTGAAAACACTTCAGGTTATGACCTGACTGAATTCGATGCCGACACAACCTTCTTCGAGATGGGTCTGGATTCATTGGTGCTGACGCAAACAGCGACAGCGCTCAAGAAAGAGTTCGCCGTCGATATCACCTTCCGCCAATTGCTGGAACAAGTCCCTACGGTTGAATCGTTGGCTAAGTTTTTGGACGCCGAAGCTCCAGCGGACAAATTCGCTTCAGCAGCAGCCGAAGAAGCCGTCATCGACACACCCACAGTCGCCCCAACATCGGTCGTGGAAACAGCCGCTCCGATGAATGCGGCTCCTATGCAGCAGATCGCTGTGCCTGCTCAACCGCAACAGCCTGTTGCCGCGCAGCCAGTCGCCGTTGCTCCAATGGCAATGTCAGCTGATGCGAACACGCAAGCCGTGATTCAGAATCAACTCCAACTGATGTCGGCTCAGCTGCAACTCCTTGGCGGAGCCGCTCCTGTCGCTGCGGCGGCACCAGTCGCCGCGCCAGTTGCGGCACCTGCTCCAGCCGAAGCATCATGCGTCGCCGCTGCTCCTGCCGCTGCTGCACCAACGGCACCCGCTGCTGACACAACGGAACCCGCAGCCACCGACGATGCCAAAGAAGCACAGAAAAAAGCTTTCGGTGCCGCGGCACGCGTGACGTTGTCAGCCGAAACGTTATCTGATGCTCAGGAGAAAGCCCTGAAGGATCTTATCCGTTTGCAGTGCGAAGCGATGCCAAAATGCA
>CALDEW010000536.1 GCA_937942355.1 uncultured Pirellulaceae bacterium
CTCCGGAAACCAAACCGGGGACCAGTCTCAAGAAGGTGCCAGTTCCGAAGACTCAGACACAGGCCAAAGCGATGAAACTGGCGGTAGTGATCCCGGCAGCGCGGCCTCGGATTCCTCAAACGAAAATCAGCAAAAATCAGGGGATTCAGGCAGCGGTGAAAGTGGAAGCACGGGGCAGTCTTCTCAAGAAGGTGCAAAGCCGTCTCAAGAAGCAGGTGAAGGCAGTAGCGGCCAGCAAAAATCGGGCGGAGACAACGCCGGCGAACAAGGTAGCGAATCCGGTGGTGAGTCGGGAGGAGAATCCGGTGGTGAGTCAGGCGGCGAGTCAGGAGGCGAGTCAGGGGGAGAGTCAGGGGGAGAGTCAGGCGGCGAATCAGGTGGAGAGTCAGGAGAAGGTGCTGTCGGAGAAGGGCAATCCAGCGGATCGCAACAACCATCGGATTCTCAATCATCCAGTTCCCCTGGGAAATCCGGTGGCAGCCCCGGCGGTGGTCCGGGCATGGAGACGATTGCCGAAAAAGAGAATATCGAGCACTCCAAAAAAGCAACCGACATGGTGTTGAAGAGGTTGGAGCAGGAGCGTTTTGATCCCGACCCTGAACTGCTGGAGGAGCTCAACTGGAGTAAAGAGGACTTAAATCAGTTCCTTGATCGTTGGCAGCAGATGAAAGCGGCAGCGGGAACAGGCGACCCCGTCGCTCAGCAGCGTTACGAAAAAGCATTGAAGAGTTTGGGGCTATCTTCAGACGATCGCCAATCCAAGGTGCGTGGCGTCAGTGACAAACAAGAGGGATTCAACACCGACAGCGCCGTCAACCGACCACCTCAAGAGATCGCCCCGGGGTACCGCGCCTTCAAACGCGCCAGAAACCGCAGTAAAAACTAAGCCGCCGATTAGGCCCACGGTGCGTTGCCAAATTTCTGTAATAAAACAAGCGGCTAACAGCTTCGTGTTGCTATTCGTACTTCGGCCAACAAAGGTACAATGAGCGACAGAATCACAAGTCACATTTCATGGATAGTAATTTGACAAAATACAAAACCATCAGCAATTTTGCTCGCACCAAGATCGTTGCCACTGTTGGCCCGGCCTGTCGCACTGAGGAAGTATTAGCGGATCTGATCATTGCTGGCGTCGATGTCTTTCGCCTCAACATGGCTCATGGCAACAAAGAAGACCATGAACTGGCGATCGCAAGCATCCGCAAAGTCGCCGATGAACTCCAAGTGCCTGTGGGGATCTTGGTCGATTTAGCGGGGCCCAAAATTCGGTTGGGGAAACTGCTCAACGAACCGATTAATCTCATCGACGATGAAGTCGTTCGGTTCGTCAGAGGTACCGAGTCCAAGGCACCTGACGAACTGACGTGTCTTTACGAACCGATGATCGACGAAGTCAAAGTTGGCGACGCGATCGTGTTGGCCGACGGAATCGCGCGATTGACCGTCACCGGAAAAACGGCGGATGAACTTACCTGTACGGTTGTTGACGGAGGAACCATTCGTTCACGGCAGGGAGTCAATTTACCGGCAACGTCGTTGAGTGTTCCGGCGCTCGGCGACAAGGACATCGAAAAAGCCATCTGGGCAGCCGGGCAGAACGTCGACTTTGTCAGTTTGAGCTTCGTTTCAAGGGCGGACGATATCAATCAGCTCAAGAGCTTGTTGGCCAGCAACAATAGCCATGCTTTAGCGATCGCGAAGATTGAGAAGGCTGAGGCGTTGGAGAATCTTGAATCAATCGTCAAAGCCTCCAACGGCATTATGGTGGCGCGGGGCGATCTAGGAGTTGAGATCGCGATCGAGAAAACGCCTGGTGCTCAAAAACGAATTATTAAATGCTGCTTGCAGCATCGTAAACCGGTGATCGTCGCGACTCAGATGCTCGAGAGTATGCACACCTCCAAAACGCCAACACGTGCCGAAGTGACGGATGTTGCAAACGCGATTCTTGATGGTGCCGATGCTTGCATGTTGTCGGGTGAAACTGCGATTGGGCAATATCCAGTCAGCGCGGTGAAGATGATGAACAGCATCGCTTTGGAAACCGAGGATTCATTTCGAGGCGGCTCTTCACAAGTTACCGCCCACGCTGACAACCAGGGTTGGGATGTCTTTGATGCTGTTGTCTTTGGGTCGGCGCAAATCGCCCGGCGCGTTAACGCTGAATTGGTGGTTGTCGTCAACACGTCAACGACCGCGGCGCTGATGAAGTCGAAGCAACGCGACTACATTCCTGTGCTTTGTTTAACGGACGATCCCAAAAGTTATCGTCGGATGTGTTTGTTCTGGGGAGTCATCCCAACGCTGTGCGACGTTTCGATCACGGAGGTTTTGATTCGGACCTACGTGGATGGTTGGACCAAAAAATACACCGATTTTCCTTCAGGTACTCCCTTCGTCATTGTCACCGATATCGAGGTTCTCAACGGAATTCATGACTCAGTACTGGTTGCCACGACGACTTGATTGATGTCTCAGGAATTGGCCCGAATTTACATCCGTATTTGGTTCAGCCGCAAAATTCCAACCGACTGCGAGCTGGAAAGAAGTTTAAACCACAGAGGGCACAGA
>CALDEW010000537.1 GCA_937942355.1 uncultured Pirellulaceae bacterium
GCATTCGGTGTACCCTTTGGCTTTGCCACCGCCGGATGGCCTCGGTACAATTTCGGTTGGTTCAAACTCGATCGCTTCGTTTGAGGCGGCATCTAAAAATCCTTCCGGTGTGTGCCCGATGTGTTCAAAGCGTTTAACTGAATGTTTGGCGAATGACAGACCTGCATTGTTCGGCGATGCGACGGTGTTACGATTGATTGGAGAATCCGCCGAGCCTATTCCACAATTGTTGCGTTCGGCACGTGAGCGTGGTGAATCGCCGCCTGAATACTTCTTTATCCTCGATCGACTTTGTGAACGGATTTTGGCATCATGTGGCAACGAACGTCTGTGCGGTGAATATGATGCACCACTGGAAGCAGCAAAACTTGAACTAAAGAACACGCTCAACTTTGCATGCTGGGATGTGTTGGACGAACTTGAAGCTCAATCGTAGCGCTGCGATCGAATAACATGGTCGTTAAGGGCGAAACAAGTGTAACGTTTGTTATCCGCCTAGGTTTTCGAATGGGCTCTCAAAACCAACGGAAAAAATGAAGCAGAAGTTTACTGGAATGGTAGGCCAGTTTAGGATGGTGGGAATGTTAAGCTGGTGAGTCAATTGAAAATCAATGATGTAAAGATCGTAGGAAACGATGTCAGAAAACCCTTATGCTTCCCCTGCCGCCACCTCAGACATCGAAAATGAGACAAAGGAATACAGACTCCGCTCGCTGAATGGTTTGGCTTTGTTGATCACGTTCGCCATGGCAATGTTGATCGCCTCGATTGTGGTAGGGTCGGTGGTCGAGACGATCGCTTCTTCGATGTACCCAGAGTTCACTAACCCCAATGCTGATGTCACCGATGAAACGGAAATGAGTTTCGTTCACGGGTCGATGGGGCTTGGGTTGGTTGCCGCTTTGGCAAATATTGGACTAATAGTCATGGTCTGTATGTTTCTTTATCGGGCCAATGCCAATTTGCGAGTTCGAGGAGCGGAGTTGGAGCACACGCCAGGATGGTGTGCTGGGTGGTGGTTTGTGCCGTTTATGAATTTGTTCAAACCCTACCAGTGCACAAAAGAAATTTATCAACAAAGCGCTTTGTCGAGCAGTTCCAGCCTTCGGCAGCCCTTTCAAGAGGATGGCACAGGGCTGTTGAATATTTGGTGGACATGCTGGTTGATCGGTTCCTTTCTCGGGCGTCTCGAAACGCGACTTGCCACGCGCGGAATAGATGCAGGTGATATGGCGCTTCCACTGAATTGGTCATCTACGGTCACACTAGCGGTGGCGGGAGTTTGTTTAGTATCTATCGTCCGCAAGATCGCAAAATGGCAGCAATGAAAAGCGGCAATGTGTTGTCGACGGGGGAGTGGATGATGCCACGAATCCTGCGGCTGCATTGAACCATGTGTCAAAGGCTGGATTAAAGGTTAATGAGGGGGCGGATTCGTGGCCTCATCCACTACGCCAGGTTCATGTTGCCAAAAAACCACATGATGCACTTGGGCAACGGTCGACCGTGACCGTCGTTACTTTTGGCAACGTAATGCGTGTGTTCGTCGTGTTTTCAGTCGCAAAAGGCTTATAAAATCGTTCGTTTTAATCAGTGTGGGTTCTGTCATCTCTTTTCTAGGCAGAGCCAACCATGCCCGATCGAAGCAAAACGTCACGACGCTCCTATCAAAAGACGATCCAATACTCGAGCCTTGAGCCGAGGAAAATGCTGGCCAGTATCAGCGCCCAAGGCAGCACGTTGCTGATCGATGGAAGTTTTGGTGACGACATTGTGCGCGTCAACCGAATTGGAGGCGATACGCTGGTAGCGCGCGTGATTACACCGTCTGCGACCCTCTACGAGACGTTCGCCTGGGGATCGATTGATTCGATCGAAGTTGCTGGCCGCAGCGGTGATGACCTGTTCAATAATAGCACCGACCTCCAATCAACGTTCTTTGGCCACGGCGGGAACGATATTGGCTTTGGCGGACGTGCCGCTGATACGTTCTTCGGCGGTGAAGGAAACGATCTCTTCTTCGGCCGGCAAGGCAACGACGTGGCGTTTGGCGGAAATGGAAGTGATCGCTTGTTTGGTGTTCACGGCGATGACCTCTTGGACGGGCAAGCTGGCAATGACTTTATCAATGGTGGACTGGGAGATGATGAAATTGTTGGTCGCGACGGAAACGACCGACTGATTGGATTCGATGGCAACGACACAATTTTTGGAGGTCGAGGAAACGATTTCTTGGCCGGCGGCGCTGGCCAAGACGAACTCGACGGCGGAGGTGGCAACGATGTGCTTAGAGGTGGCAACGGAAACGACATGCTCCTCGGTGGCAGCGGAAGTGATCTACTGTTGGCGGATGACGGCAATGATACAAACTACGGCGGCGAGGGTCGTGACTTCATCTTTGATCTGGCCGGCGAAATGAGTTTGATCTTTGGCGGCCAAGGTAGCGATGTGCTATGGGGCGGCGCGGGGAATGATGTAATTCATGGTGGCGATGGCAATGACCGCATCTTGGGTGGTGAAGGGGATGATTCGTTGTACGGCGACGCCAACGCTGATTTTCTCAACGGCGGTGCGGGGCGCGATGGATTGTTTGGGGGTGTTGGTGCCGCGGATCGCCTGATCGGTGGCGATGACGATGATCGGTTGCTTGTTTTCGTAGATCAGAACGCTAACGGTGGCGACACGTTGGATACCGTGGTTGACGTCAGCCAACAGGACGCTGTTTTGAGTTTCGTTTCCAATCGAACCATTGAGACCGAGCGGACTTACGCAGCAGGAGTCTGGAGCAACCAAGAGATTAAGTTGGTCGACGAAGCGTTGAGGAACTTACACCTAGAGGTTACCGGAACGCATTTGTTGAAACTCTACAATGGAGAGAATCTGGCCGTGATTCGTTCGGGAGATGTGCGGACGTCGTCCGGATCTCCTATTCTGGGGCTCAACTTCCACAACAATAATCAGATCGCACTGACCAACTCTCTGTTTGAAGAGTTTCCCGATCGTTTACGTGAAACTGTCTATCACGAAGTGGCTCACAACTTCGACACGGTGCAAGAGAACCGGTTTATCCCATCATTCCGAGCCATTAGCAATTGGGATCAGGTCAAACATGCGGGGGACCGTTTGTCCTTGGATGGGCAGTGGTACTATAACGACGATTTCAACAACTTTCTTAGGGCTTACGCACGGACCAATCCCTTAGAAGATTTCGCGGTGACGTTCGCTGAGCATTTCCAAAGAAAGTACGACGGATTTCAAAGAGCGTTTGTGAACCCGGTTGAGAAATTCGAAGTTATTGAAATGTTTCTACAGTCGTAACACGACCCTGTACGTTGAGCGCTCAGCCCAATTTCACTTTTTCGTTCAAACGAACTTCAGGCGACGTGAGCGCCCTCTGTTGATTGGCGAAGTTCGTCGCGGCCTACGCAGCTCTTCGAACTTCTTGCTGACCCGCGACGATGTCGGCAAGTGATTCGACCACGTAGGTTTGTTCGGCGATCGTTAGCTCGGGGAAGATCGGTATGCTCAGAACCTCTGCCGCTGCGGCTTCAGTGTGGGGAAGGCTTCCTTCTTCATAGCCCAGATCTTTGAAGCATTCTTGCCGATGCAGAGGGATTGGATAGTAGATCTCTGAACCGATGTTGCGATCGGCTAACTGTTGCCGAACTTCATCTCGCCGGCCGTCTGGGATGCGGATTGTGTATTGATTCCAAACATGGCCTTCGTTTTCAATGCCCGGAGCTGAAACCATCTGGCTGATGCCGTGCCGAGTCATCAGCTGTTGGTAGTTCGATGCATTTTGACGGCGGTCAGCACCGTATTGGTTCAGGTATTTCATCTTCACGTTCAGAACGGCAGCTTGCAGCGCGTCTAAACGACTGTTGACCCCGATGACTTGGTGGTAGTAACGAGGCTTCATGCCGTGGTTGGCGAATAGTCGCAGGCGGTCAGCTATCTCTTGGTCGTTGGTGGTCATGATACCGGCATCGCCCATGCCGCCAAGATTCTTGGTCGGGTAAAAACTGAAGCAACCCACGTCGCCGATACTTCCGGATCCTTGACGATTGTAAGTGGCTCCGATGGACTGAGCACAGTCCTCGATGACACGAATGTTGAACCGCTTGGCCAGTTCCATGATTGGGTCCATGTCGGCACACTGGCCAAAAAGATGGACGGGGATAATCGCTTTCGTTTTCGCAGTGATCGCTTGTTTGACTTGGTCGACATCCAGATTGAACGTCACCGGATCAATATCGACGAAAACGGGTTGGGCCCCCAAACGCCGGATTGCTGATGCGGTGGCGAAGAAGGTAAAGCTTGGGCAGATCACACTGTCACCGGCTTTAATATCGAAAGCCATTAGCGCA
The DNA here is from genome assembly GCA_937942355.1 of uncultured Pirellulaceae bacterium. Classification (GTDB taxonomy): domain Bacteria; phylum Planctomycetota; class Planctomycetia; order Pirellulales; family Pirellulaceae; genus Mariniblastus. The sequence continues at coordinate 4,368 of CALDEW010000537.1, forward strand.
ACCAACAGCGCGTCACTGCCAGACGCACATCCGACGGCGTACTTTGCCCCGGTGGCTTCCGCGACCGATTGCTCGAGTTGCTTTACATGCGGGCCACCGATAAACCATCCCGAATCATAGATGCTTGAGAACAGTTCCATGATCTCTGCTTTTAATGGAGCATTGCCGCGGCCAACGTCCAAAAGCGGTGCACTCTCAACGGAATCTGAACCTGACAAATCGTTAGAACTAGCCATAAACCAAGGGCCTCCATGCCGCAGTAACTCGGAGCAGGTTATCTGACTGCTCCATAAATTTGGGTCGAAGGCAGGAAAATAGATACATCGCCTAAGTGCGTCAACACGGAAAAATTGGCCATAAAAAACGGGCCTATAAAGATAAAACCAGCATTCAAACCTCGTACGCGAAACGATCCAGAACAGCTTCGAACCGTTTGTTGAGAATCTTGATCGTCTCCGGTTTTAATTTATCGCGGAAATCTCCGGGAGTAATTCGACGCTTGTGCTTCATCTTTTCGCCGGATGTTTTAAATTCGTTGCGGTAACGCCAAGCCAATTGTACGGTCAACATCTTTGGAAAACGCACCCCAAAAGCGGTAACCACTTGTACACACCATCTTGGAAAATCGGTCACCATTTGTTCGTATTTTACAACGGTTTCCGTCGCCGTATCGAAATCATACTCTACCAACGCCGTATACTTCTGGTCCAAGGGCCACGTGGATTGAGTGCTTTGCGTGATCACATATTCGTCGACGCCCATCTGCTGAATCTCCAGCCGTCGTTGATCCAGCGGCGTCCCTTGTGTCGTGTGAATCCAGCCAAAAGAAAAGTACTCCGAAACCAGAATATCTCGCGGATCGCGCAGATGAAAAATTCGATGTTGCTGTGTGTTCTCCAACCGAAATTCGTCAACGTCAAACGTCCGAATAGGGCAGCGGCAGACCGCCGCGCTCGAAATTGAATTTGGCAAATTAAGGTAATCGTCAGGCGGATCGTGGTTTTCTGAAAGCAGAATCACCCGTTGCTGTTTGGCCAGATGCTGGAAAAACTTGAACAGGAACATCGTGCCGCTCTTATGCAGCGAATGCACATCGACAATACGCTGCCTGATCGGAGGCTGATTCTCCAACAGCGATTGGGTTTTCGAGGCAATGGGCATGGGCGATTGTTGATTCAGTCGAAAGGAAGGCAGGTTTCGGGCGCCTGAGCAGGGTGGTTTTAGAGATTATTTCCTGATACGCCAAGCGAAATTTATCTAGGCGTGGAGGACTGGGGGTTCTTGGGATATGATGGGCAGGAAATTGAGTGTCCTTTAAAGGGGCGGCCGGTGAGAACCGGCCCTACTTTCGGTACAAATTAGGAAATACTCGACGGCAGATCTTGGCCGTTGGAAGAAGCTGGCCCATGATCTTGATCATCGACAACTACGACTCGTTCACCTACAACCTCGTCCAGCGACTGGGAGAGATTGACGGTTCGTTGGATATCCAAGTCCACCGCAACGACAAAATTGACGTCGCAACCATCGAATCGCTCGCGCCCGATCGCATCATCGTGTCGCCGGGGCCATGCACGCCAAACGAAGCCGGCATTTCGGTCGACAGTGTGACGGCGTTCCACGGCAAATGCCCGATTCTGGGCGTGTGCTTGGGGCACCAGTCGATCGGCCAAGCGACCGGTGGCAAGATCGTTCGTGCTGAACGTTTGATGCATGGCAAAACCGATCAGATTTTCCACGAAGGTTCCGGAATATTTAAGGGCTTGCCTGATCCGATGGTTGCGACCCGTTATCATTCGTTGGTGATTGAACCCGATACACTGGCCGATGACTTCAACGTTACGGCGTGGGCCAATGGACCAAACGGGCAGCGCGAAATTATGGGCATCCAACATAAGTCCTATCCCACCTTCGGATTGCAGTTTCACCCGGAGAGCTTTCTGACCGAACGTGGTGTGGATCTGTTGGAGAACTATCTAAAAGTCTAATTTCGTTGTTCGAATCCTGTGAATGGCAAACAGCGCGACGAAAACCCCGCGGGTTCGATGATACCGATGCAATCCCTTTCGCATCCCAACCCGAACGCGTTAGCGAGGGATCGTGTTACCTTCTCCCGTTATCCCGCGCTAACGCGTTCGGGTAAAGATTTTCGCGAATCCTCATTGATCAAACCATAAACCTTAAATTGCTCATGATCACCGTAGAAGAAGCTTTCCGCGCGGTCGAATCGACCGTGACGTCGTTGCCCCAAGAAACGATTGGGTTGGACGAAGCAGTGGGACGAACACTGGCTGGTGAAGTCCGTTCGGACGTTGATTCTCCCCCCCACGATAAATCGGTCATGGATGGTTTCGCGGTTCGCGCCGCTGACATTGCGGCCGGTATCACTGAGTTCCGTGTCTTGGAAACAATTATCGCCGGAGGTCTACCGACGTCCGAAGTCACCGAGGGCACGACGTCCCGCATTATGACCGGCGCTCCGTTGCCCGAGGGCGCCGATGCGGTGGTGATGATCGAAATGTCTAATTTGGAATACTCCGATCCAACGCCGGAAACGGTAATATTGAACGTCGATGGCAACTTCACTGCCGGCAAGCACCAGATGCAACGCGCGGGAAACTTTGCCAGTGGGGACCTAATCTTCGAAGCCAACCATCGTATTCGCCCTGTGGACATCGGATTGTTGGCGGAAGTCGGTGCTTCGGAAATCATGGTAGTGGCTCAGCCCTCCATCGCGGTGTTGCCAACCGGCGATGAATTGGTGGACTGCAGCCGAACGCCCGCCGCATCACAAATTCGAAACAGCAACGGGCCGATGCTCCGCGCCATCGCCAACCAGTGGGTGCCGGAGGTGAAAGATTTGGGTATCGCCACCGATCAGCGCCAAGATTTAGAAGCGAAAATTCGCTCAGGACTGAAGCATGATGTTTTGATCCTCTCCGGCGGTGTTTCTGCAGGGACGATGGATTTGGTTCCCGAGGTTCTCGCGTCGCAAGGCGTGAAGACGATTTTCCACAAAGTGAAAGTGAAGCCTGGAAAGCCTATTTTCTTTGGCGTGGCCGATCGCGGCGAAGGCCAGCGGTGCTACGTGTTTGGATTGCCCGGCAACCCCGTCAGCAGTCTGGTTGGAATGCACTTGTTTGTCTCCACCGCAGTGCGAAAGATGACCGGAGTTCTTCAGGACGCGGCCAGACCGGTGCGTCTCGGAGCGATTTTATCGGCCGCTCACCAAACACGCGGAAATCGTCCAACTTACTGGCCCGGTCGCAGGTGCAATCACGCGGATCCTCGGTTGGTCGAGGCATTACCTTGGAACGGTTCGTCGGATCTGTTGTCACTGCGGCAGGCCGAGGGGCTGATCTATTTTCCGGTACGAGAATCAGCGTACGAATCAGGGGCCGAGGTCGAATTTTTGCCGTTTTGATGCCGCGCCGCAAAAACGGTGTGGGAAAAACGCGAACATATCGTTATCATTTGGCTCAATTCGGTAATCGAATTTGAGTTTTGTAGTATCGGCCAAAAATCGACACTGCGAACACGGAGAGTAAGCGAATGGTTAGCGGGTTCCTTGGAAAGGAATTGCTCCGCAAGGAGTTGCGAGTTCGAGTCTCGTGCTCTCCGCTGTGAATTTTAAAAACCGCTGACGGAAGCTTCCGACAGCGGTTTTTTATTTCCTCAGGCACAAGTTATCCGTGCCATGCGAATACCGGTGAGATCTGGTCCTTCTTGCTTAACCTTAGAAGGCAACAGGCGCGAGAGGTGCCCCGAAACAATCAGTGGTTGCTTCGGCCTGCGTTTCGAAGTCATCGCCGGCACCGCCGATTAGATCGTCGTCGCCTGCTCCACCGTATAAATCGTCATCGCCAGTTTGGCCTTTGAGTATATCGTCGCCAGCATTGCCAAGCAGAATGTCGTTGTCGCTACCTCCGTGGACACGATCGTCTCCTCCACCACCCTCAAGGCAATCATTTCCGGAGCCGCCAATAATCAAGTCTTCGCCAAAGTGGCCTTTGACTTTGTCGTTGCCGCTATCGGCGAACAAATTATCGTTGCCCCAACCGCCATGGATGTAGTCATTGCCTCTGCCGCCGTAAATTCGGTCATCGTCGACACCACCTTGCAATCGATCAGCACCATCGCCACCGTAGACGACATCATCGCCAGCAGCGCTTTGGACTAAATCATCGCCGTCGTCTCCGAAAACCAGATCGTCGCCTTCGTCAGAAAAAATGGAATCATCCCCGTCATCTCCGAAGATGACATCGTCACCTGGTTGGCCTGTGTCGTTGGACAGAAGGATTGCATCACCAAAAATGATGTCGTCGCCTCCCTCTCCATGAATGCGGTCATCTCCACTGCCACCAAAGAGAGCGTCAGTTTGATCAGCGCCTCTGAGGAAATCGTTTCCTTCTCCGCCAACAAAGGTTGCTTGGCCAGAAATTGAAGTCAGCCGGTCATTGCCATCGCCTCCATCGGCGGCGACCGAAGCATCTGAATTATGGATCAATTTGTCATTTCCATCTTGTCCAAAGAAGATAACGTTGGAAACGCTCGCTCTTGAAAACGTAAATCTATCGCCGTTGAAGGTAACGATCAGGTCCGTGCCTGAGTCACGCGTGACAAGGTGATCGTTCCGGTCGCTTCCGGTGACTGTGAGGGTGGAGGCTTCGTTGAGAATAACGGAGTTCTCCTCCTGACCAGCGGACTCGGCGAATAATGAATTAATGTCCGCCGTTTGACCTGACGCGGTACCGCAAGCGATTAAGCCAAGCAAGGCAGAGAGATAGAAAGCTTGGGAATGTCTCATCGGGAAATCCTTTCAAAAGAGTGGGTAAATCATGTTGTTGGCGAGGAGTGCCGAACGGAGACGGCCTGAGCCCCCTCTGGCAAACTGTTAGAATTATTACAGTTTTCAGCGGCGCGAGAAGCCCCCATGGGTGTCGCACGAGACCCGCGCGACAGCCATTTGGATGAGCAAAATGCGAAGATTCGAGCTTATTGGAGGGCTGGTAAAACGCGATAAAAGATGACATTCATCTACATCGGGGCGGGTAGGTCGCGGCGGTGGAATCGCCGACACCCGACTACGTATGCCGCCACGGCCAGAGCCACCAGAACGACGTTGTTCAGCAGCGCACCGGATCGCAGAAATTCGCCGGCAGCATTGTATTGAAACAAAGCGAAGGCGTTGGTCCAGTGCTTTTGAACTTCGGCGATGGCGTTGGCTGGAGAGTAGAAACCAAAGATGCTCAAGTTGGTTACCCAGCGATCTTCTTCCATCGACATCCCAAGGATCTTGATGCCTGCGTTGGCAAAGTAAAACGCCGACATGATCCCCAACGTGCGCCAACGAAAACTATCAAAGGCCGAAACCATCGCCGATGCGGAGGCCAGAAACAGCCCTAACGCAAACAGGTTGATCAGCCCCGGAATAAACATCGACGGGCTGACTTGAGTGCTCATCGCGACTTCGGTTATTTTGGGTTCAGCAAAGGTCAGTGGGACCCCCATGATTTCGGGATAACGAGATTCTTCGACCACCGTTGTCCACACGCCAACGGCCATTCCCAGCCAAGCCATCAGTACCAGTGCGACCAACCCCAGAATCGTCCAAACGGCGTGCGTGACGAACACTCGCCGGCGGCTGATGGGCTGCGCCAAAAACATCTCCATCGTGCCTCGGCTGAGTTCGCCGCTGACGACGTCCGAACCGCGCACGATAGCCCAAGCCGAAATCAGCAGCACCAACATTGGTTCGTCCAGCGTAAACGACGTCCGTCCGAGGTAGCTGACCAACCAGTCGAACTCGACATCGGCAAACTTTCGCCAGTCCTTGGGCAGCAGGTCCATGATCTGCTGAAACTGCGACGTGTCCAATTTCCCCACCACGCGCACGCGGAAGAAACAGAACGTGAAAACGCCAATGATCAGTCCGATGAAGAGGATCGCTGATTCGTGGAAGTACTTTTTGGTAAGTGCTAAATTCAAGAGACGCTGCATTTAGTGGTGGAATTGGTCATAAACGCTTTGCAGCCCGATCGGCTCGATGCTCACGTCTTCTAAAGGAAATTGCGTCAGCCACTTCAAAACGTCCGGGACCTGAGTGGGCGTTTCGATTAAGTAACCGCGATGGTTTTCTCGAATCGTGACCAGTGATTCCAACTCCGCTGGCGGCGGAGGCAGTGCACCTTCGATTTTGAATTGGATACGATGCTGCTGGCGAAGATCGCTCAATGGTTTTAGATAGACCAGTTCGCCGTGTTTGAGGATGCCAACTCGATCGCAGACGTCTTCGATTTCAGAAAGAACATGAGATGAGAAGATAACGGTTTTACCTGCGTCCCTCGCTTCTTTGACCAACCCCAACACTCGCCCGCGAACGGTCGGGTCAAGATTGGCCGTTGGTTCGTCCAAAATGATCAACGGACAATCGACAGCCAGGCAAACCG
>CALDEW010000538.1 GCA_937942355.1 uncultured Pirellulaceae bacterium
TCTACCGCTTTGTTTCAGCGTGGCGGCGGGAGATGAAGTAACATCGTGATCAGCTGAACGCTGGCTAACAATTGCGTGAACCGGAGCGGCGAATCCGGGCCAAACTGAAATCAACGCGTAACGTCGCCGCCCGGTTACGCAAAACGTTATCGGGCTCGGATACGTTTCTCTCCGCCATCGTTTTCTGACACATCCATAATGAACGGTCGCTGAACTGTTCGACGTTTTTTGCAGCGCGAACTGTGTTTCGATGACAACGCGTTTTGAATCACGCTTGAAATACCGTTACTCGCAAACGCGGTTCGATGTTTTCTGGCAGCGCCGATATGCGCAAGCGTTTGGTAAACTCGACTGGTAGTTCTAACATTCGCAAGCGTTGGGCTGACCCCAATGACGATTCAAATTCGTAAGCGTTGGCGTAGAAAATTCAGTATCGCAAAGATTGAATGTTTGCTGACGATCTACGTGAATGACATGCTCGTTCAGAATTACCTTGATTTGACCGGCAACATGATGGACAATCTATAGATCGGGTGCGGATTGCGCGGACGCTCGTAAGGCAAACCGCACTGGGAGTTCCCACATTGCCCGATAACAATACGTTGCACACGGAGCCGCGGGCCGCGCGGTTTTTTCTGCTTGCAAGTCGTTCGCCGCGGCCCGGTGAACGTTGCCGTTATCCCGCTCAAACGCTGAAGGAACTGACATGGCTGACAAGTCGCAAACCGGATTGGCAAGGCCTCCATTTCGTCTGGCCGCATTTGCGATTGCCGCATTCGTAATTTATGTGATGGTGCAACTCGTGCCGATGCTGTTCACTGAATGGTGGCACATACCGATTCTGCTGGCAGTATCCGCACTTACACTTCTGCCTCAAATGATTAGCATCGCGTTAACTGGGCGGGCATTCCGTTTTACTGCAACCGATGCAGTATTGAAATCTGATGATGTCGCCGCCAACAATCCCGCAAAAACAAAGACCGTCAGAGGTAGAACAGACGACGCGGGATAACAATACGTTGCACACGGAGCCGCGGGCCGCGCGGCTTTTTCTGCTTGCAAGTCTTTCGCCGCGGCCCGGTGAACGTTGCCGTTATCACGCTCAATCAAACTGAACTGCAATGCAATTTCGACTCCGTTCGCTTTTCATTCTTTGCCTAGCTTGCTGCGTGCTACTCTTTGCTTTTGATTACTTCCGAGACTTTATCCGCATTCCAGCTGGTGGTGACTCTCGCCCTTTAACTCAACCTGAACTGGCTGGCCTGAGAGATTTGGCCACCCAGAAAATGGGTTCGATACTTAAAGATCATCCTGCTAAATCAACCGAGTACTGGGATGAACAGCTGAAAAACGTTCGAACGATGGCAACGAATGACGCTCTGTTCAAATATGCAACTCCAATAGGGCCCAGCTATTCCCTTCTACGTTCGGATGGAAATCAGGCATACTATTACCCGGTCGACGCCGAATACGGAGTCGCTGTCATCATGACAACTACCAACCAACGAGTGGTTAAACCCATCGGTCCATTCAGGCACTCACGTTGTCTAGATGAATACGGAGGAATTGACATGGACCGCGTATCTGGTCTAAAAACAATGCTTCTCGCCGATTACTAACGCGTGATAACAATTGAGCGTTTGACTTCGCGGGGGCACTTAGTTGAGTCCGAAGCCGAGGCCCGTTTTGCATTGAGTTACAGTTTTGCCCTTCGATTGATCCCGCCGAAGCTCAAACGCTTTGTTCAAGAAGCCCGATTTTCTTTTGGCACGAAGTTTGCGTTTTGGGTGTTTGATATCGAACTTTCATCGGTGATTTTTACACCAAGCTAGAAGCTCTGTTTCCTTTGGTTTTTGTCGTATTTTGCTTTTTATGTTTTTGGCAAGTCCATATTTCTAGCGCTTCGTTTCGAACCAGTTTTTTGAAACGACATACGAATATCAGTAAAATTCGCTCGGTAGCAAGTCAAAGCAATTGCAACGGGACTTGCAGCGTGCCTAACCAACAGAGCCGTTCATGAGGGCGGTTGCCAACGTGACACAGTGAGCTCCATCGACCGGAGTCCAAGCATTGATTAAGCTCTCGATTAAAAGCTCTCTAATGTTGCAAAGCGGAATCGAATTAGTCACGATATTAGTCTTGAAGTGGCTGCTTGCAAGACAGAAATAACAGCTCAAAAGGGATCAGATTTAAATGCCTGCTGGAGATGCTGAGCGCGTTTGGTTTCCGGAGATGCTTAGTCGTCTGGAAGAGGTTGACTTTGCTTGGAATAATTGGGCATCGGTTACGGCCTTCTGCGACGCGATGATGACGTACAGATCTGAATTGAGAAAAGCCAAGGGAATTAAGGACCCGCTTACTCGGTGTCCCGCATGCCACACGATATCTCGGATGAGACTGAGAGGAATTTCCGTCCGCTCGTTCCTATTTGCGATTGCTAAAAGCGACCTGATTAGCGAAGTTGAACTCACGCGGTTGGACCGCCAATGGCAGCAACATCGGAAAGCAAACAAGTTGGACAAATTTGGACGAACTGCAAAACCAAAATTGCTCGAAGAACACTGTTGCAGTTAAGATCGTCGAAACACCCGCCGCGATAGCGGCTTACTTGAACAATACGTTGCACACGGAGCCGCGGGCCGCGCGGGTTTTTCTGCTTGCATGACTTTCGCCGCGGCCCGGTGAACGTTGCCGTTATGCATCTTGGAGACCTTAATGCCTGACCTACCATGGAGAGACGCCATCATCACGGTGCTGACCGATGAAGGTGAGGCTATGCGTTACACCGACATCGCCGAGGAGATTGCGGATCGTCAACTACGCGAAGC
>CALDEW010000539.1 GCA_937942355.1 uncultured Pirellulaceae bacterium
GGCCAGCAAGCGGCAGGGTTCTCACAAGACAAAGAGCCGTGCGATGGTTGCCGGTAACAAGAAAAAGATGTACCGCCAGAAAGGTACTGGTAATGCTCGCGCCGGTTCACGCCGCTCGAACATTCGCCGCGGCGGTGGCCATACGTTTGCTCGCGACAACCGCGATTACTCGTACCGTTTGCCTCGCAAAGCGGTTCGGGCCGCGACCAAGATGGCGCTGGCGGGAAAGATTCAAGATGAGCAAGTCGTCGTGGTTGACGGTTTGAAGATGGAAGAACCAAAGACATCTGTCGTGGCGGCAATGCTTAAGGGCATGGGCTTGAGCGGCAAAACGACTTTGATCGCGACCGATGGATTGTCACCGACCGTTTACAAGAGTGCCCGTAACGTTGCTGGTGTTTCAGTGATGCCGGCGTCTGACTTAAACGCTTTGGCGGTTTTGACTCCGCACCGTTTGATCGTCGACAAGGGTGCGATGGACAAGTTGAAAGAAAGCGCGTCGTAAGCGGCGAACTAAACGAAACAAGATAGAGTTGGAATTGAAATGGGCAAAGTAATAACAAAGCGAAACAGAAAGCCTGCTCCTGAGCGGACGCTGAAGTTGGAGCCACATCAAGTGGTTATCAAACCTGTCGTCACCGAAAAGGGCATGTACCAATCAACTGAGTTGAACCAGTACACTTTCAAGGTGAACCCGGTCGCGACCAAGCCTGAAATCAAATCCGCAATTGAAAAATTGTTTGAGGTCAAAGTTGTTGGTCTTTCGACGATGGTTCGCAAAGGAAAGACACGTCGCTCTCGTTTCAAGATGGGACGCACTAAAGACACAAAAATTGCGATCGCACGATTGGATACTGAAGATCGGATCGAGTTGTTCTAGTTTCCGCCTTTCGCATTGCGAAAGAACGTTAACTGATGAGAACGAAGCTTAAACGGAAAATCACATGGGTATCAGAAAATACAAACCTACTTCACCGGGTCGTCGCGACGCCAGCGTCTGCGACTTCAAGGAACTGACTAAAGGTGCCAAGCCTGAGAAGTCGCTCCTTCGCCCGATCAAGAAGAACGCCGGTCGTAACAACCAAGGCGTGATCACTTGCCGGCATCGTGGCGGTGGACACAAACGACTGTACCGCGTCATTGATTTCAAGCGAAACAAAGATGGCGTGACGGCATTGGTTGATTCGATCCAGTACGATCCAAATCGCAGTGCTCGTATCGCGCTATTGAAATACAAAGATGGCGAAAAGCGTTACATCATTGCTCCTGAAGGTCTTGAAAAAGGCATGACGGTTCAAAGTGGTGCTGATGCTCCACCAACCGCAGGCAACTGCTTGCCACTGAAGAACATTCCTTTGGCGACTGTCATCCACAATGTGGAAATGCGACCGGGCCAAGGTGCGATTCTTTGCCGAAGTGCAGGAACCAACGCCGTGCTGATGGCTCGTGAAGCCAAGTGGGCTCAGATTTCTCTACCAAGTGGTGAGATCCGCCGCGTGCCTTCGACTTGTCGCGCCGTCATTGGCAAAGTCAGCAACAGCGAGCACAGCTCTGTTGTCCTGGGTAAAGCCGGCCGTAGTCGTTGGTTGGGCCGACGCCCGACTGTTCGTGGTTCTGCGATGAACCCGGTCGATCACCCACACGGTGGTGGTGAAGGTCGTACTAAGGGTGGTCGTCATCCAGTCAGTCCTTCAGGTGTACCAGCCAAGGGCGGTCGTACTCGTCAGAAGGCAAAAGCTTCTAACGCAGCGATCGTTCGTCGCCGCAAGTCGAAGCGTTATGGTCAGTTGAAAGTTTCGAAATAACAATATTGCTGCTTTCGCGGCCAAGAATTGAATCATTATGAGTAGATCACAGAAAAAAGGACCGTTCGTCGACGAGAAGTTGTTCGCGAAGGTCGAAAAGGCGATTGCTGCCGGCAACCGTGAGCCCATCAAAACTTGGGCACGTGCCTGTACCGTTGTTCCCGAGTTCATTGGGTACACATTCATGGTTCACAACGGTCGCCAACACGTTAAAGTCGCAATCACCGAAGACATGGTCGGTCACAAGTTGGGCGAATTCGCTCCAACACGAACCTTCCGTGGTCACATCGGTAAGAAGAGATAGTTTTTGTCCAGTACTTTAGAAGTTGGTAACTTCCCAGTTTCTAAGTCTTGGCAACCAGCACAATCAACCCGCTCAGAAATATTATGTCATTTCAATCAAAACATCGTTTCGCAAGAATCAGCCCACGCAAAGTGCGTCCGCTGGCCAATATGGTGCGTGGCAAATTCGTCGATGAAGCGTTGGATATTTTGAAGTACCAACCGCAACGTGGTGCTCGCATGTTGGAAAAGGTCATCAAGACGGCTTTGGCGAACGCTCAGGACCCGGATCAAAATCCTGGCCAGATCGTTCAAGAGCATCGCTTGTTCGTTTCCGAAGCATGCATCGACGGCGGTCCAATGTTCAAACGGATGCAGCCAAAGGGTCGCGGCATGTCGGCGATTTTGCTCAAGAGAATGTCTCACATCCGTGTCACGCTGGAAGAAGTTTAAGAATCAAAAGTAGGGCAGGTTTAAAACCTGTTATGCAACGCGGCGGCGGGTTGAATACCTGCTCCACACAAACACTCAGGAAAAGTTATGGGTCAAAAAGTAAATCCAATTGCGTTTCGCACCGGAGTCATGGAGACATGGCGAAGCCGTTGGTACGCACCGAAGAACGAATTTGCCAACTTCTTGGTGGAAGATTTCCAGATTCGCAAATTCGTCAAGAAGCACCCCACACAAAACTACAAAGCGGCCGGCATCGATAAGATCGAAATCGAACGCACCCGTGAAGAGGTCAAAGTCACGCTGTTTGTGGCTCGTCCCGGCATCATCATCGGTAAAAAAGGACAAGAGGTCGAACGGCTTCAAAACGAAATTCAAAATCTGGTCAAGCGTAAGATCAATCTCAAGATTGAAGAGATCTCTCGACCAGACTTGCAGGCTCAGTTGGTTGCCGAGAAGGTAGCTGAGCAACTGATGCGTCGCTCCAGTTTCCGCCGCACGATGAAACGTGCTTCTGAGGAAACGATGGATGCTGGTGCAAAGGGTATTAAGATTCAACTGGCGGGACGTCTTGGCGGTGCTGAGATGGCGCGTCGTGAGAAACAGATTAGTGGCTCGATTCCTTTGAGTACGCTGCGAGCGAAGATTAGCTACGGCAAGACCGAAGCTTTGACTCCTCAGGGGCATATCGGGGTTCAAGTCTGGATTAACCAAGGTAATTACGGAGACGAAGACAATGGCGCTGATGCCAAAGCGGGTCAAGCATCGAAAGGTCCAAAGAGGTCATATAAAAGGTAATGCGACTCGCGGCAACAGAGTTGTCTTTGGAGATTTCGGATTACAGGCCTTGGAGCCAGGTTGGCTTAAGACTCAAACGATTGAAGCAGGCCGTATTGCTGCCCAGCAGTATATTCGCGGTACAGGTAAATTATACATTCGCGTTTTCCCACACCGAAGTGTTACTTCGACACCGTTGGAAACGCGGATGGGTAAAGGTAAGGGTGAACCCGAATTTTGGGTCGCCACGATCCGCCCCGGCACAATTCTTTATGAATTGGCTGGTGTGAACGAGCAGCAAGCAAAAGTTTGCTTTGCACGCTTGGCTCACAAGATGCCATTCAAAGTCAGAATGGTAAAACGAAAAACAATGTAGCAATCGGTGCCGCCTGCGGCACCGCAGGTTGGGCTCCTAGCCCAACCGAATTGAGAGTAACAACGGTTGGGTGATGCTCAACAAGATTGAATAAGCAAGATTTGATTGGGATTTTCAGCGATGGCTTCCATGCACGAACTACGCGACATGAGCAACGAACAATTGGCGGCGACTTTGAAAGAAGCCTGCAAGACATTGTTCAACATGCGAGTTAAGGCTCAAACCGACCGCCTTGAGGTTCCTTCGGAGCTTCATCGCAATCGAAAATTGATCGCCCAAATCAAAACGTTGCAAACCGAACGCGAGAAAATGGGTACCCAAGCGTAGTGTAGGTTTTTAACCTGCGACTAACGTAGGGCAGTTTTAAAAGCTGCCACTACCGAGCAAGACAGAAATAAATCAGAGACAAGACTTATGCCTAAACGAATGCTTACCGGCCGCGTAAAAAGCGACAAAATGTCAAAGACACGCGTCGTCGAAATCGCGCGATTGGTCAAACACCCGAAATACAAAAAGTTCTATCGCGATCGTACGACTTGTTACGTGCACGATGAGAACAACGAATCGGGCGAAGGCGATACTGTTCAGATCATTGAAGCAGCTCCTATGTCCAAGAAGAAGCGTTGGACGTTGGTGAAGATCATTGAGAAGAGCAGCGAAGTCGACGTGGCTGCGATGCGTGCCGCTCGCCGATTGGAAGATGCTCGTAAAGCTGAGATTGCAGAAGCCCAAGCAAAGCCAGAAAAGGCGAAAGCTGAAGAACCTGCAGCTGGAGAAGCACCAGCCGAAGAAGCCTCTGAATAATAACCGTCCTTGGCGGCGAACAACAAACTAAGACAAGAACACAACGTTAAAACGTAAAGCGTTACTGAAATGATTCAACAAGAAACAAGACTTGAAGTTGCTGACAACACGGGTGCACGAGAAGTTATGTGCATCAAAGTGCTCGGCGGATCTCGTCGACGAACTGCCGGATTGGGCGACGTCATCGTTTGCTCGGTGAAGAGCGTTATCCCAGGCAGCGACGTTAAGAAGAAGTCCGTCGTTCAAGCGGTCGTCGTGCGTTGCAAGAAAGAGACTCGTCGTGAAGACGGCAGCTACATCAAGTTCGACACCAATGCTGCGGTGCTGATCGACAAAGATCGCAACCCACGTGGCACTCGTATCTTCGGTGCGGTCGCTCGTGAGCTTCGTGGCAAGAACTTTATGAAGATTGTTTCACTGGCTAACGAAGTTATTTAAGAAGCTGTAGTCGCCAGACTGCGGAGATTAACAACAGACCATAATCTGAACTCTGGCGAGTTCAGTAACCCAACAACCAAACTCAGCTGTATTAAACCAGCCTCCACAATTTCAGGAGATAGCAACCATCATGGCTGCTCGATTAAGAGAAAAATTCAACAACGAGATTCGTCCAGCAATCGGCGAGAAGCTCGGTCGCAAGAACGTTAACTCACTGCCTAAGCTCGACAAGATCGTGTTGAACATGGGTGTTGGTTCGGCGACACAAGACAAAAAAGATCTGGCTGACGCCAGTGAAGCGATGGCACTGATCGCAGGCCAAAAGCCTGTTATTACTAAAGCACGCAAATCAATTGCTGGTTTTAAGCTTCGCGAAGGCCAAGCAATTGGCTGTAAGGTTACCCTTCGTGGCGACCGGATGTATGAATTCATGGATCGACTGTTCACGCTGGTTTTGCCTCGTGTTCGTGACTTTCGCGGTGTTAGCTCCAAGGCCTTCGACGGCAATGGAAACTACAGCTTGGGACTGAACGAGTACTTGGTTTTTCCAGAACTGAACCCGGACAAATTCGTTCGGTCGCAAGGGATGAACATCGTGTTCGTCACAACTGCGGAAAACAATGATGAAGGACGCGAACTGCTTCGTGCATTTGGAATGCCCTTCAAAGAAGACTCAAAGCAAGAGAATTAGACGCTGTTGTTTCTCTGGTTGAGAAGCAAACGGCACGTTAGATCACGCAACTTTTAAAAACAGGCTACTGCTGTGGCAAGAAAATCAAAAATCGCCAAAGCGAACCGAAAACCGAAGTATTCGGTTCGGCAAGAGCGTCGCTGCAAATTGTGCGGACGACCTCGTGGCGTTTACCGAAAATTTGGAATCTGTCGAATTTGCTTTCGCAACCTTGCAGACCAGGGGTTGATCCCCGGTGTCCGCAAGGCAAGTTGGTAAAGGCAAGGTAAGGGGAACTATAACACAATGATGACTGACCCGATTGCCGATATGCTTACCCGCATCCGCAACGCTGTAAGCGTAGAACGGCCAAATGTTGATATGCCGATTTCCAAAATGAAATCAGGTGTCGCTGACGTGCTCAAGCGCGAAGGCTTCATTTGGGACTGGAAAGCTGAAGAAGCCAAACCAGTAGGCCAACTGCATATTGACCTAAAATATGGACCCAGTGGTGAAAAAGTAATTCGCCACGTCAAACGGGTTAGCAAACCTGGTTGCCGCGTTTATCGCAGTGCCAAGGATTTGCGTCCGGTCCTCAACGGTCTGGGAATTTCAATTCTCAGCACCAGCAAGGGACTCATGAGTGATCGCGAAGCTCGCCAAGCCAAAGTCGGCGGCGAAGTACTCTGCGAAGTCTGGTAGTCACTGCCGTGGCAGTAACTCTGCCTTGGTAGTAACTAACAAAATAGAAATTGGATGCTGGCGAACGTTTTCGTCAGGCGTCCCAACAACACAAATCAAAGCTGTTTGGGCCAATTGTGGCCCTCATTGTGGGAAAGTAATTCAATGTCACGTATTGGCAACAAACCGGTTCCGATGGTTGACGGTGTCAAAGTAAACGTCACCGCCGACAACATCAATGTGGAAGGTCCGAAAGGTAAATTGGACTTCCCGATTGATCCGGTCATTACAGTCGCAGTCAACGAAGACGGAAAAGAGATTAACGTATCTCGAACATCCGATGTTCGTCACGCCCGTGCTATGCATGGACTTACTCGTGCGGTCATCGCGAACATGATTGTCGGCGTCAAAGACGGCTATCAGAAGCAACTTGAGCTTCAAGGTGTTGGTTACGTTTGCCAGTTGAAAGGCAAAACATTGTCTCTACGGGTTGGATTGGCAAATGAGCTGACCAAGGACATCCCCGAAGGACTGGAAGTTACTTGCCCAGATCAAACACACATTGACGTTAAAGGCTGCGACAAACAAAAAGTAGGTCAGTTCGCGGCGGAAGTCCGAGCCCTACGGAAGCCGGAACCTTACAAGGGTAAGGGAATCCGATACCTCGGAGAACAGGTCAAAATCAAACCTGGTAAATCTGCGAAGGCGTAACCAACGCTCAATAGAGTACGGTTGGCATTGTTGGTTAGAAAATCAATCTGCCTGTTAACCGAAGTGATGCACGGGAAACAGTTCAGAACAAAGACATATAAGCTAAATAAGCGAGCGATACGGTGAAACAACAGAAAATAGCGAACAAGCAAAAATGGCGTCGCGCCAATCGGGTCCGAAAGACGGTCCGCGGAGATGCAGCGCGTCCACGTTTAAGCGTTCACCGCAGCAACAAACATATTTACTGCCAAGTCATCGATGATGAGGCTGGTAAAACGATTGCTTCGGCCAGCACCCGCGATAAGGATTTGGCGTCAAAAGTCAAATACGGCGGAAACCGTGAAGCGGCAAAGCTGATCGGAACGACGATCGCTGAAAGAGCCAAGGCAGCCGGCGTGAAGCAAATTCAATTCGATCGCGGTAGCTTCAAATACCATGGTCGTTTGGCCGAATTGGCCGATGCGGCACGCGAAGGCGGACTCGAGTTTTAATTTCCGGTGGAAATTTCCACTGGTAATTTTTGCTCAACAGATAAAATTTTTCTAAGACAAACGAACAAAACGCGAATGTTACCCCATCCAGAGGCAAACCCTCTGGCGATTCATTAAGAGGTTATTGTGGCACAAGACAATCAACAATCGGGCACGATCGAACGAACGGTCAAAATCAAACGCTGTGCAGCGGTTGTCAAAGGTGGACGTCGTTTCAGTTTCGCTGCGATGGTCGTTTGCGGCGATGGCAACGGCAAAGTTGGCTGGGGCTATGGCAAAGCGAACGAAGTTCAGCCTTCGGTAGAAAAGGCGACCAAGCAAGCCATGCGTTCGATGCAAAAAGTACCGTTGGTCGATGGTGCTATTCCTCACCGCGTTGACGGACAGTTCGGTGCCGCCAAAGTTGTGCTGCTACCAGCCGGTCCTGGTACAGGTATTATCGCCGGTGCCGCCGTGCGTGCGGTCTGCGAAGCAGCGGGAGTTTCGAACATCTTGACCAAGAGTTTCGGCAGCAACAATCCTGTCACGCTGGTCAAAGCCACTATCGACGCCTTGACGCACTTGCGAACAAAAGAAGACATTGAGAACCTACGAGGAGTCGAACTGTGAACATTCACGACGTCCATGAGGGCATTGTAAAATACAAAAAGCGTAAGCGTCTCGGACGTGGTACAGGTTCCGGTCTCGGTAAGACTTCCGGACGTGGCCATAAAGGGCAACGCTCACGGGCCGGTCATTCGCAGCATCCAACCTTCCAAGGTGGAGCGATGCCAATGATCCGTCGTGTCGCTAAGCGTGGCTTCAATAATAAGTACGGCATCAAAGTCGGTGAGGTCAACGTCAGCGATTTGGAGAAGTCTTTTGACGCTGGTGCGGAAGTCACCCCTGAAGCGCTCAAGGAAAAGAACTTGGCGAACTATCGCTATAAAGCCCTGAAGATTCTGGGTACCGGCGAAATCACCAAAGCCCTGACGGTTTCGGCTCATAAATTCAGCGCTTCGGCGAAAGAGAAAATCGAAAAGGCCGGCGGCAAAGTCGTCGTCCTTGAGATGGCCAAACCGGTTGTCAAAAACAAGATGAAAGTTGGAACCAAGCCTCCTAAGTAGGTCAATTCCGGCATCGGCATGACGAGCGAACTTCTGTCGGAGTTCGCTTTTTTGCATTCCGGACGAACGGTATTGCCGCAAACGCCAAATCATTGGACAATCGAACCTTAATTCAACGCCACAACACTGCCGGTAACACTCCCCGCTATCGGTTTTAGGAATTAGACGATGCTTGAAAAGTTACGTGTAATCTTCACGATCCCCGAACTCCGCCGGAAGATCTTTCTAACGATCTTCTTGCTGGCGATCTACCGCGTTGGTTGGCAGATCCCGCTGCCGGTGATTGATCAGCAACAGGTCGCCGCGTTCTCAGAGAACATGGATTCCACTGTTTCCGACTTTCTGTCCAAAGTCGCGATCTTCAGCGCCAGTTCACTCACCAGCGCCACTATCTTTGGCCTTGGCATCATGCCCTATATTTCTGCATCGATTATCCTGCAGTTGTTGGGCACTGTTTATCCGCCACTGGAGGAGCTGAAGAAAGAGGGCGAGGCAGGTCGAAAGAAGATCACCGAGTACACCCGTTATTTGACAGTGGTGCTTTGTTTGATTCAGAGTACGGGTTATCTCTGGTTCATTATGAGTAACAACGAAGGCGGTCAAAATATGATCGCCGAACAGTTTGAAAACGCCAACGGTAATCTGACGTTCATGTGGGGGCTGACCTCGATCTTGATCATGACGTGCGGCAGTGTGTTCCTTATGTGGTTAGGCGAGCAAATCGATGAATACGGAATCGGCAACGGCATCAGCCTGTTGATTATGGCCGGTATCGTCGCTCAGATGCCTCCGGCGCTGCACAATTTCCTGGGTAACGCATCGTTGTCACTGCAAGGCACAGGCAGCGGCAGCGTTGGTCTTGAGAAGATCCTGATGTTGCTGTTCATGTTCGTTGCGGTGGTTGTGGGAGTCGTGTTTATCACGCTGGCCCAACGTCGTATCCCGACGCAAAGTGCGAAACATGTACGCGGACGCAAGATGTACGGTGGCACTCGCCAGTACATGCCGCTGAAGATCAACCAAGCGGGCGTGATGCCGATCATCTTCGCTCAGAGTCTTTTGATGCTGCCGCCGTTGCTGCTGACCTACATGGGTCGCGGCATGGGCACTGGATTTTTCGCTCGCCAGTTTGAGAATTTGGGGGCCGCGTTCCAAAGCCCTGCTTCGGTGATCTACAACCTTGTTTACATCGCGATGATTTACTTCTTCTGTTACTTCTGGACCGCGATCATCTTCAATCCAAAAGAGATCAGCGACAACATGAAGGACTCTGGAACGTTCATTCCCGGCCACCGTCCTGGTCGCCGTACTGAGGAATACATTAACGCGGTCATGGAACGCATCACCTACGTCGGTGCTGGATTC
>CALDEW010000540.1 GCA_937942355.1 uncultured Pirellulaceae bacterium
ACATTGGCCACCTCTTTAAAACCCGGCAAAGCCCCTTCGTGGTACACGGCTTGCCTGGCCGTGCTGTTTCTGAGCTCCATCGCGGTGCAAGTTGCTGCCGACGTTGATGACGCTAACTTCGGGTTTGCAGGGAATGTAAAACTTGGCCATTGGGTGCCTATTAAATTCTCAGACAATTGGACTGGCGCTGCCGATTCTTATGCCGTCACCACCATTGATGGGGACGAATCACCGGTAACTTATACAGGTCAGCTGAACGAGCAAAATACGGCTTATGTTCGGTTCGGTAAAACATTTGGCAGTGTTGATTTTCAATTTCTTAAAGAAGGTGAAGTCATCCATGAGTATCAGCGTGAAAAATCTGACTTAGACAATCTAACGTTCTCAAAATCGACAGCTCTTTTAACCGTGATCCTTGGTGATAGTTCATTATCTCCCAGAATCAAATCAGCCATTGCCGCGGAATCCGCCGACGAGGAAACGCTTACCGTGGAAGTCTCGTCCGTTTCCGACCTGCCTACTGAGGCAATTGGTTGGCAATCGGTCAATCGTTTGATCATTTCGTCCGCGTCGGTCGGAGATTTGGGTGAAGCCCAACCAGAATTTTTTGAAGCAATTGGTGATTGGGTGAAGGCGGGAGGCGATCTCGTGGTGATCGGAGATCCCAACCGCCCCGACTTATTTCAAGCAGAAGGTCCATTGGCCCTGCTACTACCGGGAGAAGTTTTGGGCGTAGCTCAAATGGAAAACAGTCGCGACTTGGAACGTTTCGTCAGCACCGGTCGCCGTCAATTGATTGGCCGTGACGACCCACCGCTGCCGTTGCTTAAGTTGAATCCTTCGGACTCCGCGCTGGTGGTAGCGTCCGCCAGCGACCATCCGCTTCTGGCGCGGTCTGCGCGGGGGTTTGGCCGCATCTCATTTTGTGCAATGGACTTGGCGGGGGATCGCTTGATGCAATGGCCCAGCCACACCGGATTGGTCGAAAAAGTGATTGCCACCAACGATGAAGTTACCGGCCAAAGGGCGCGGCAAGAGACTCAGCGATCCAAGGGCGGGCTGACCCATTCGGGCTATACAGACATGTTGGGGCAGCTGCGTGTTCCGCTGGATGACTTTTCGACAGTCCGGTTTCTTCCGTTCACCTTGGTAGCCGTTTTGATCACGCTTTACATTTTGTGCGTGGCTGTCGGCGACTATTTCCTACTGAACAAAATTCTGAAAAAGATGGAGCTGACTTGGATTACGTTTCCATTGTTGGCGCTACTGTTCTGTGGGCTGGCGATCGTCGTTTCAAAATTTACGCGTCCCTCCGAACTTCAAATCAATCAGATGGAGATCATTGATTTTGATTTAGTCGATGGCGCGTCCCGAGGCACCGCGTGGGTCAACATTTATACGCCCGCCGGAGAAAAAGTCGACATCGACCTCGCCCCCGAAACGTCCTTAGGTTTGGACATCGGCCAACAAATCGTCAGCTGGCAGGGTTTGCCCGGCGACGGACTTGGCGGTATGGAGAACGCGGTCAGCACCGGTTTCAAACAGCTCCAATATCAGCAAACGATCTCCGTACAAGACGGCGGTCCCAACGTTTCTATGGAGGGCCTGCCCCTGCAGGTCGCTTCGACGAAGCCGCTGCTGATCAAATACGAAATCGCCACTCCAACGAGCTTCTCCAGCCAGTTATCGGACACGCGCGATCGGTTGGAGGGCACGTTTAAGAACCCTCTATCGGTCCCCATTTACAATGGAAAAATATTTTTCGGTGACTACGTTTATCTGTTGAAGAAACCACTGATGCCCGATGTCGTCACGCTGATCGAATCGGATGCCAAAGAAAAGACGTTACGCAGCTATCTCAATCGGCGTTCGGCCAAGGGTAAGGACGGCAACGACGCCGGACGCAGCCAAAACCGGCCTTGGGATCCCAATGAGAAAAGTCTGACTCGGATCGCGGACGTGATGATGTTCTACGAAGCGGCCGGCGGGCAGGGCTACACGGGGCTGACCAACGGTTTCCACCGCGAGATTGATTTTTCGCGGTTGCTACGTTTGGGCCAAGCCGTGTTGGTGGGGCAGACGGAGACCGGCAGTCGAATCAAAATCAACGGGCAAGCCGTTGCCGACCGCTACGATTCTAATATTACGATGGTCCGCATGGCGTTGCCGGTATCAAGGCGTTAGCTGATTAACCGCGGAAAACCCAATAGGTTTCACGATGATCAAAACCGAAAATCTAACTCGCAAATACGGCGACATGTTTGCCATCAAAGGCATCGAACTCGATCTGCAACAGGGCGATCTGTTCGGCTTCATTGGCCCCAACGGAGCCGGCAAAACGACGACGATGCGGATCATCGCCACGCTGACCGAACCGTCGTGGGGCGAAGCTTACGTTTGCAATCATTCGATCTACAACGAACCTAAAGAGATTCGCCGTCTGGTGGGATACATGCCGGATTTCTTCGGCGTGTATGACGATATGAAAGTGATTGAGTATCTCGAATTCTTCGCGGCGGCGTATCGAATCACCGGTCCGGCGCGGCGAAAGAAATGCGATGAGATGTTGGAGATCGTTGATCTCGATTTCAAACGCGACGCTTTCGCCAATACGCTCTCACGCGGTCAAACCCAGCGCTTAGGTTTGGCACGTGTGATGCTTCACGACCCGCAGGTGTTGCTGTTGGACGAACCGTTGAGCGGACTCGATCCGCGAGCCAGAATTGAGATGCGGAATCTATTGCGGCGTTTGGGGCAGACAGGAAAAACGATCATCGTATCCAGCCACATCCTTCCTGAACTTGCCGACGTTTGTAATAAGATCGGTATCATTGACCGCGGGGTGATGAGTGTTTCCGCAGAGGTTTCTGAAGTGATGAAGCAGGTACGCGATCGTACTATTTTGCAGATTGCCGTTTCGGCAGACAGCGACAAAGCATCCGCGGCGCTAAAAGATCACCCTCTGGTCGATTCGGTAGCAGAAGGCGACGGGTTCCTTTCGGTCACGCTCAACGACAACAGCAGCGACTACTCAGACATCCCCACGATGCTGATCAAAGAAGGCTTCCGCATCAAACTGTTCCGCGAAGAAGAGATCAACCTGGAATCCGCGTTCATGGCATTGACTAAGGGGACAGGAGCTAACTTTTAATCTTGTTCGTGACCCTTCAGGCATTTGTAAGGCTTTGCGTCAGTAGCTCGTGCAAAATTTACCGCGAACACACGGTTATGGACGGAATACAAAACACTAATCTGCGCTAATCATCACTAACCTAAAATCCGGCCTCGAACTGTACGTTACTTGATTAGTGTCGATTAGTGAGAATTAGTGTTCCTTTTTCACGCAAGAGCAATCCGTCGACTGACAGGAGAACGCAGCCCCTCTAATTGGGAGTGATCTGAAGTTGATGGCAAAGATCTGAGAAATCTGAGTCCCTCAGTTTAGCCAACTCGTGAATTGCCCTAAATCTATTGGCGTTGAGCAACTCAATTTGTTCGCCTAGCTCAACCAATTCAGTCTGCTGATCATCCGTTAACCGCTCTGCGTCCCGCAATTCGATCAGCTCTCTCCACCGTAACAACTGGCTTTCTGGGAGCGTCTGATTGATGATCTCAAACAGTCCGGATTCATCCTTAGTCAGCGCAATTTCTTCTTCTGACATTATTAGTCCTTTCTTGCAGTGACACGACAGTTGCGACCAACAACAGGTTGACCTCTAGAAATATTCTAAATTATCAGGCGATATATCTCCAACATCACCAATTCGATTCAAAATAGCCGTTGAAAGACCAGATTCTCAAATCGCCGCCGGGCCACGTTCACCGGTGCGGATGCGGATGCAATCTTCTAGCTCGACGACAAAAATTTTACCGTCGCCGATTTGGCCGTCTTCGCCGGACCTCGCCGATTCCTGAATCGCTTTGACTGTGGGCTCAACAAATTCATCGTTGACGGCGATTTGAAGTTGTATCTTGCGGCGGAGATTCAAAGCGATATCCTCGCCACCAACCAATTCCTGCTGCCCGTGCTGACGACCGAATCCTTGGCAATCCATGATGGTCAATCGAAACACCTTGACCTTACTGAGCGCCGTTTTCACGTTCTCCAGCTGATGGGGTTTGATAATAGCAAGAATCAGTTTCATAGCTTTTGCGGCTGCCTGTTAACGTTTCGATAGATAATAACAGTACCCCAGATAAGCGGCCAGCATAATGACACCTTCGACGCGCGAGATCTTGCGGTTGGTGCTCATCATGGCCCACCCAACACCCGCGGTCCCCAGCATCACCGCTAGATCAATCCAATTCAGCTGTGTCGTCGCGACGGGTTTGAGTGCCGACGTTAGGCCAGCGACGGCCATTAGATTAAAGATGCAAGAACCAACAGCGTTTCCCACTACGATGTCGCCTTGTTTCTTCCATGACGCCATGACGCCGGTCGCCAGCTCGGGCAGTGATGTTCCGAACGCGATGAGAGTCAGCGCAATGATGGCTTCGGGAACGCCCAAGCTATTCGCGATCGCTTCGGCTCCGGCCACCAGCCGATCCGAGCCAACAAACAGCAACAGAATCCCCAGCAGTATCAGCCCCATGTTGATCAATAATCGCTTGTTGCCACCGGCTAAAACAGCTTCTACCTCTTCGGGATTGAGCGTGTCATCAATTTCAATTTCTGGATCGCGACGTGCCTGAATGACACTGAAGATGACGTAGGCTATCACACCAAGAAATAGAAGTGCACCTTCGAACTGTGAAAGCACGTTATCGTAAATCATCCCGACGAAGACTAATGAGACGACCGATAAAATCACCATCTCGCGTTTGATGATTTGCTGGTGAATCACCAGCGGAAAGATGATTGCCGAAGCCCCCAGCACCATCGCGATGTTGCAGATGTTTGATCCGACAACATTGCCAATGGCTAGATCGCCTTTGTCTTGAAAGTTCGCTTGTAAGCAAACCAACAGTTCCGGTGCGCTAGTTCCAAAAGCAACGACCGTCAGTCCAACCACCAGCGGAGAGATTCCAAACTTGATGGCGATCTCGGAACTGCCTTTGACCAGCCATTCAGCGCCGTAATACAAGAGCACCAGCCCGAGCACGACCCAGCCAATATTAGCCCAAAGTTCCAATTGATTGTCCCTGTTCGATTCGAAGTTATGTCGGCTGAGCGCGAAAAGGCAATGCGCTTTTAGCAGCCAAGTTATATAACAGCCGTGAAATCAATGGCAGGGGCGAAGCTTATCGGCCTACTTCTGCGAAGGAATCAAACCTATCGCCGGGGGCTCCAGAACTCGTGATCAGCCGACAATTCATGGGCCGCCGTGCGGACGGGCTTGGTCACTTTTGAACCTACTTTGGATACCTCACGCCGGATCTCAGATGAGACTTCGGCCAATGGAGAGAAATCTTGGGAAACTTTCCGTGTGATTTCTGCCGCCGATTTGCTCACAGTTGAACGGGCCTTGGGTTCGATGGAAAATTTAGAAGTCTTCGAGGTCGATTTTGTTTTGGTCGGAGCGGAGACCGTTTTGGCGATTTGTTGTGTAAATGTGAAACCTTTTGATAGGTCATTCACGTCTGAACTGTTTTTTGACTTGGCTGGAAACGACTTTGGCAAATCCGTCGCGATAGAAAAGCTGGACGATTTGGCGACCGAAGCGACTTCCGGTTTGAAGTCTTTTGCGGAATTTTTGTTAAATCTTGAACTGACCTTTGATTTAGCCAAGTGAGCGACCGTAGAGACTTTCGGCTTAGAATCTTTTTCTGAACCGACTTCTTTTTTGGCGGAAAACACGGAAGTCAACTTCGTTTCCGTTGGCAGCGCGGATTTGAACTGGCTGTCGCGGGTCGGCAATTTGATGGTAGGGGATTTGTACGAACTTTTTGAGGCCACCAACGTCGGAACGCTATCGAGCGATGTAGGAACCGATGTTTTCGCCGGCAGCGGAGTGACGGCTGCAAACGTGATTGGGTCGTTATCCTTTTTCGAAAACGAAGGCAACGACTGGCTGAAGCTTGGCACCTTCCAGTCGCCGGAATGATACGCGGACTGTCTGCGCGATGACTGCGCGAATGGATTGAGCCGGCTGGTCAGCTGCTTTGTCTTTTGAAAAAACGATGACTTCTTGTCCGCTTGCATTTGTGCTGAGTTGCTGGCAGCGGTCGCGTAATTCTCATGCACTTGAGAAGTCCCCGTATCGTCAGGGCTTTCCACATAGGTATCTCCGCGCCTGACATACTTTTTGCCGTCATCGTAGATAACCGATGGCATAGTATCAAAAGACGGCGTCGGCGTCGCAATCACCTCGCTGGTAGTTAGATCGCGCGTCGGTGTCGCCAATGACGGCTTGGCTACTTCGACGGCAGCCACGGTACTCTTTTTAGAACGCCATGGGAAATCTTGATTGGAATTTTGAGCGTTTGCAACGGTCGAAAACTCAGCCGCTGAACACGCAACCGTTAACGCAATCGTAAGCACACTTGATTTTGAGTAACGCATCGAACTCTCCGAAATAGCATCGTCGGCATGGAACGGATTAGTCACGTTCCACGCGTTAGTAATGTCGTAATGTTCGTATCGGAAACTCATGTTGCAGCGGTGAACCGGCCTTATCAAATTCAGGTTGCTCCGCTTGGTCGGGTTATACGAATTGTCCGGAGAATTTCATAAAGATCCGTTACAGGCGATCAAGGGAACCCAATCCTCATCACAGTTACAAGCAGAATAGATTAACATGAGTCTTTCCGCGCGTTCGAATCCGTCCCCATAACTTCGGCATGGCCCCACACAATCAAAACCATATCCACGCCCTGACGGGCATCAGGTTTGTTGCCGCGTTGGGCGTATTTGTTCATCATATGCTGGGCAAGCTTGGAGTTACGTTCTTCAATTGCCCCTTTGGAGACGGTGGAGTTACGTTCTTTTTCGTGCTCTCGGGGTTCATCCTGACCTACGTGTACGCGGATAGATTGACACAGTGGCGCGATCTTCGGCGCTTTTATTTTACTCGTTGGGCACGCATCTGGCCGTTGCATGTGGTAACGCTGGCCATCTTCATCTGCTGCTTCATGAAGTTTCAGCACATCTACAACAATGAAGAACCGACCCGACGATTGATCGCAAACGCACTTTTGTTGCAAAGCTGGGTGCCAAATTATTCCTGGTGCTTTTCTTTTAACGGCGTCAGTTGGAGTATCTCGACCGAGGCGTTTTTCTACCTGATGTTTCCGCTACTGATCCTTGGGCGCAACCGGTTTTGGATCAAGTATCTGCTGGCGACGGTAAGCACTATCATTTTTATCTTTGCCGTTTATGCGCTTTCGGATTGGATTCCGCAAACGGGTTGGGCGGCGGTAAATCCGTTGGTCCATTGTTTTCCATTTGTCAGGCTGTTTGAGTTCATGACAGGTATGGCCGTAGGGCACTTGTTCCTTTGCCGCCCCCATTTATGTACCGGCGGACGTAACTTTTGGAAAGATTCTCTGATCGAGATCGGCGCGATCGGGTTGCTTTGTGCTTACTATCATTGGCAATTCAACTACCCACGTACCGTCCATTTGCCGCAGATGTTTCATGTGCTGCAAGCGAAAATTGGCCCGGTCTTGTTCTATGCGTTGCTAATTTTCTTCTTTTCACATACACGTGGCATGATCGGCCGATTGATGGGTAGCCGGATCATGGTGTACTTGGGTGAAATCAGTTTTGCTTTTTACATGGTCCATTTGATCGTGATTCAATTGCTTCAGCGACACGAATTTCAACCGTTGCCGATGTACCACGGCGGGCTCATGTGGGCGGCCCTGGTACTTTCCATCGCAGCGGCTTCTTTGCTGTATCACTTGGTTGAAATGCCTGCCAAGAGCACGCTGCTAACGCTTTATGACAGTGGTTTGGCCGCAGCGGCGAAGCGCGGATTCTCAGCGTTTAAAGCAACGGTTTCAAGCTCCGTCGTTTGGGCTTCGCTTGCTTTTATCGCCGTAACCATTTTAGTTCTGCAAGGTTGGACCCTCAATCGCATGGAGAACGAAGAAGCGGTTCGAATTATTCGAGCCACGGAACTGTTCGACCATCCCATTCACTTTGCAAACGAAGCAGTTTTATTCGGCTTGGTCACTAATGACGAAGGCCCCACGGTCGAACTTGAACTGGTTTGGTTGAAGAAGCGCGCCGAAGGCCGAGCCTTTCTATTAGAAATCTTCTCTAAAGACGACCAACGGATGGACGAGGCGAAGGGAACACAAAAGAGATTTGCCGAAGCTCCCGTTGGCGAACTGTTGGTGGAAAAATTCCGTGTCCCCAAAGAGAAATTCGCCTCGGAGGCGCGATTGTGCATGGCGTTTTTTAGCGCCGAAGAAAAAATGGCGTTCATCTCCGATGGACCAAGAAGCTTTTACAATCGACGGCTGAACGTTTATACGGCCCAAGGGGGCGAATGATGTCAGCATGTAGGGCGGCTTTGGTCACATCAACAACGCTTTAATTTCTCAAAGATGACCGGGTCTTCCAAGGATTGGACCACATGATCAACATGCGAATAGTCACACCCCAAACTGTGTTCGGTTGGAACTGCGATCACCGTGGTTCCCGCCGCAGCGGCGGCTTGACTTCCGGTGACGCTGTCTTCGAGCACAAGTAACTGCGAAGGTTCGAGTGCCATTTTCTTTGCCGCCAACAGGTAGACGTCGGGATGCGGTTTGCCTTTAACGACGCTCTCAGCGGTTAAAACAAATTTGAATCGCGGCATCAAATCGAACTGATTAAGAGCGATGTTGGCGAATCTCAGCTGGCTGCTGGTCGCGACCGCTTTGGGAATCCCCAATTGTTCCAGCCGCTCCAATAGTTCCAGTAACCCTGGCATCGTTTGAATTTCGCGCGGCAGAAGCTCCGAAAACAGCGCCTCGCATTCGCTCTTAAGTGCTTCAGGCGTATCTTCCAGCTGGCAGTGATCCACCATCACTTGAAAGGCTCTGGTTCCCGGCAACCCCATCATCAATAGCTTTAACTCGCGGGTAAACTCATGCCCGCGCGGCTTCAAGATAGTATCCCCTACAACATTATAAATATCTTCTGTATTAAACATCAGCCCATCCATGTCAAAGATGACTGCTTCGATTTTTGGTTTCACTATTTTTGGCTCTTGAGAACGATCTTACGATGGAGCGTGGTGCCCGTGACGTTGCTATTTTGAAACGACGTTGTGTTTCTGACAATAATGCTGCATTTTGGCATCACCGACTTGAGGGCAAAAACGGCTTTTCGATGCCCAGCAGAAATTCTCAGAATCTCTTAGACAGGGAAAAACTGGCCTAAATCGCAGCAATCGCGCTTTCGCCAAACTTTCTTTTGTCCCTTGGCACGGGCTGTGCTTTTGCTCCGTTTCAACAAATCAAATGCCTTCCGACGGTAATTTGCGAAAAGATCCTGCTCGACCGATGAGACGAGCGGGCTCTTTTCATGTTAAAGATTGACGGTTGCAAGGACTGCGGTTGGTTGGCCGGTTGATGGGCGTGTCCTAATTGAATCGAACAAGACTAGCCGAAAAACAATGACAACTGATCCTAGTTAACAAACGCCAACACCGCGTTAGTTTCTGTTTACAAGAAGATCACCCCCCACCAATTTTAAGGCTTGCCGAAGCCACTTTTCGAACATAAACGCCCATCGCTGAATCGACATTCATGGAATTCTTAATCTTCATCGCACTGGTCACCGCCATTATTTGGGCAATGGTTGCGCTGAAATTTAGCACGGCATATACCCGTCGGTTTCAGCTAATCCCACTGCTTGGTTTTTTGGTCATCTTGTTGGGCAGCGTATTTACTTATGACTTTTTCCATATCCCCGGTCCGATTCCAATCACCTTGGACCGACTGATGTTAGTCGCGTTGCTGGGAGCGTTTGCTTGGCAGTACGCAAACGGAAAACAAAAATTGCGTCGATTCAATTCGGTCGATTTTGGAGTCTTGATGTTGACGGGCGTGATTACGCTATGCACCTTTTTGCACGATTTCACCTTCTTAAATAATATGCCTGCCTCACGGCTGCTGTTCTTCAACCTCATGCCGGTCGGATTATATGTCGTCATGAGGTATACACCCTTGGGCGACAACGACCTTAAGCTAATATCGCTGGGGTTTGTTGGACTGGGACTCTATTTAGCCGTCACTGCGATCGCCGAAACTCGAGGCTTAGGCGCTATTGTGTTTCCGCGCTTCATCATGAACCCAGAGTTTGAAGAATTTTTTGGGCGCGGACGTGGTCCCTTTTTAAATCCTGTCTCCAACGGCATTTTCATGGTCGTGTCGCTTTGCTGTATGTGGATGTGGTTCCCCAGCAGTTCGCTTCGCCGCAAGATACTTATCATCGGGCTGGCGGGATTGATGTGCATTGGAGTTTATTCGACGCTGACCCGTAGTGTTTGGATGGGTCTGGTAGCGGCCGCTGCGATTACGGTTTTTCTACCGGCACCTCAGGCCTATAAAGGGGCGATGGTTGTCCTGGCGTCGCTGCTTTTACTATGCGTTGCACCGCTGCTGGCTGACAAGGTGTTCTCGTTCAAGCGAGACAAAAACGTGAGCCTGGCTGACATGGAGAACTCAGCGCGTTTGAGGCCGATGTTTGTAACGGTCGCCACTAGAATGGTAGCCGATCGGCCTATTTTGGGCGTCGGATTCGGCCAGTACGCACAAGCGAAGTACCCTTATCTCCAAGACCAGTATTCAGCGGAACCTTTGTCGCTGACAAAAGGCTTCATGCAGCACAACATCTTTCTGGCTTACGTGACCGAAACTGGGCTCACGGGGTTAAGTGTGCTGTTGTTGATGCTGTCACTATTTCTAAGAGCCGCTTGGGTGAATTGGCGAGACGTTCGGCTGTCGTTTTGGAAGCGCCAATTTGGATTGCTACTGATCGCAATGCTGGCCAACCATTGCCTCAACGGTATGTTCCACGACGTTTCGATCATCCCGATGGAGAATATGTTGATGTTCTTCTTAGCGGCGTTGGTAAATAATATCTATTCGACGCAGGCGGCAACTGCACAGGCACCGTTTGCCCAATCCGTCCGGCGCGAACAAAACCGTGTCGAACAAAACCGTGTCGTGATGCCGACATCGGGATCAATGGTTACCTAGAATGTCCCGATCGCATAAGGCTGGGACGTCAACCTACCAAAGCTGCCACTGAGCAAACCAGATCACATACAGGCCCAGCAGCAAATTCGTGACCGCGTGGGCCACGACGCAGTCCCAGACGTTGCCCGTCTTCAGCATCAGCCAAGTGACAAGGCTGAACCAAGCGATCGCCGCAACGGCTTCGCCCGGGTGAGTCGCAACGCCGTAGATTGTCGGCGCGAGAATCGCCCCCCAAGAAAGCCCTTGCAATCGAACCATTTCCCAATCGGGATCGTGGACGAACCTGACCACCCAACCACGCAAGAAAAGTTCTTCGATGATCGGTACGATGATCGCCAGAACAATGAATCGCGGCACCAGAAATGCGATCTGCCATCCGACAGTGGGTAAATGTAGAAACGGATTAAACGACGGCCGAGCCGCAGCTGCTGTGCCTAATCCGATCAGATCCATCAGCGTGGCTTCGATCTCTAAATGGCAAAGCCCCACCCAAACGACGATTCCGACGGCACCGACGGCTACCGCAAGCGGAGAAACGCGAAAGGGAAAATGACGTAGGTAGATTCGACGAAACCAAACCAGAAACCCCGTCGCGATCACAATTTGCACCACCAGCATCGCCATGTACTGCTTCGTTTCTGACGAAACGACCGCGCTGGCGGTCTGCTGAGCGTCTGAGAAGCTGGGATACCACTGAACGATCACCAAGAAAACCACCAGCGGCATCAAAAAAGCGACCGTCGGTTTGTGAACAAGTGGTTGCGATTGATTCATAAGGAGCAAAAGTTGGTCGGTGTAGGAATTGGTTTGATAATAGACGATACTCTAAAATACAATTTCAAGTAACACTTTTGCCGAGAACGAATCAAAAGAAGCTGGCAGGGACTAACCATGAGAACAAAATCCTTTTTCGCCATCACTTATTACGCTCTGATGACCTTGCTCGTTTTAGCCAGCAACGCCCTGGGTTATCAGAACGAGCGATATTGGAACAAACTTCGCGCTGAAATGGTGGAAGTGGCGGTAAAAAAAGCGGGTGTAAAAGATCCACGCGTCCTAAAATCTGTCGCCGAAACACGCCGCCACGAATTCGTTCCCCGCAAGATGCTCGACCGAGCCTACTTGGACGCCGGAGTGCCGATTGGTTTCAAACAAACCATTTCTTCGCCCTTCATTGTGGCGTACATGACCGAAACCCTCGACCCTCAGCCGACCGATCGCGTCTTGGAAATTGGCACCGGTAGCGGATACCAAGCCGCCATCCTGAGCCCGCTGGTCAAGGAAGTCTATTCCATTGAGATCGTGAAACCGCTAGGCCTGCGCGCCGCCAAAGTTTTAAAGAAGCTCAAATACAAAAATATCACCACCAAGATTGGCGACGGATATCTTGGCTGGGAAGAACACGCGCCGTTTGACAAAATCATTGTCACTTGTTCTCCCGAAGACATTCCCAAGCCCTTGGTGGACCAGTTAAAAGAAGGTGGCATGATCGTCGTCCCCATCGGAGAACGGCACCAGCAAACGCTTTATCAGATGATCAAAAAAGACGGCAAAATGGTTCAGAAATCCCTCAGGCCGACCCTGTTTGTCGCGATGACGGGAACCGCAGAGGACAATCGAAAGATCAAACCGGATCCGGCCAACCCTGTTTTACTTAACGGTAGCTTCGAAGATGGATTAGATGAAAACGGATTCGTTAAAGCCTGGTATTACCAACGTCAGTTGACCAAGGTCGACACCGGTAACATCCCCGAAGGTCAATCGTACGTTCAGTTTGACAACCGAGTTCCCGGACAACATGCCCATTTAATGCAGGCCATTGCTGTCGACGGAAAACAAGTCCCCGTTGTTTCATTATCGGCAATGGTAGCGACGGTTAACGTGATCCAAGGACTTTATCCTCAGGATATGGCGGACGTCGTGTTGACGTTTTACAACGAGAACCAAAAGGATGTCAGCACGACTTACCTTGGCCCGCTCACGGGCACTTCAGACTGGCAATTATTGGCCAAACAAGTACGCGTTCCGCATTCAGCCAAAATGGCGATCGTGCGCATCGGCTTGTTCGGCGCGACCGGCGTCGCCAAATTCGACGATGTACGCCTCGGGGTTCCAGTGAAGGAACAAGAATAACTCTCCAACATCCTGATATTTGATGTTGTCAAAGCGTGTTCAGAGCCGCTAACTAGCGGCGAGGCAGGGTGCCAGCGGGATTTCTTGCTGGTAAACTCGAACCAGACTGATAGCGGCCGCGCTGAGGAATTGTGGTATCGCCTACGCCGGTGCTGTATCGATATTGCCGGTCAGGCAAACTAGTGCTCGATCCGTAGCCGCGTTTGGGCAAACTTGTTCCGCTTCGCCAAGGCATACTGGTACCGCTGCGTTGAGGTAAACTGGTTGCACCGTAACGAGACGGCATCGTGCCGTAAGAACGGCGCTTGGCAACGGCTTCGCCACCGGTTCCTGATAGTTCCATCCAGTTCGTCGGGCTTTGGGGGCGCTTCAAGTTCTTTGTGTCCTTACTTTTTTCGGCGACCGCTGAGCCTCGCCGATCGGATAAGGTACTGTTACTCGCCGAACGCCAATCGGCTGGTTTATAGCGTTGAGATTCGCAGCCAACCAACGCCAAACTGACGCAGGCAAAACTCAGCAAACAAAAGGAATTGAAGGACATCGGGGTTTTCTAAAAAAGGTTAAACATGCTCTGCACGGTTTATCGTCGACAGGAAATCACCGTGGCTATTCAATCTAGTTGTTGGGCATGTTTTGGGAAGCCAGGCGTGTAAAGATTTGCCGGTTTTTCCAAGCAAAACATGTGCGTAAAACGTCATGAAACGGAACCGATGGCAACACGTCAAATTCTGCTGATCCGACGGAGACGACAAATTCAGTAATTTTGTGTTGAACCACTTAATGTTGCTCCAGAGAGGCACTTGGCAACCGTGTGCTTTCTCAATCGGGACAGTTTACGTCACCAGCACAACGCGGGACGTAGGCATAGTCAACGTGTCCGGCGTTTGAGGCACAACCATCATGACGGCAACATCTATAACCAGCGGCAATCGTCCGCGAATCGTAGATTTCTTTAATACCGGTCGACGATGCTGGATATTGACAAACTGAACAAAGGACTGTTCAGCGGACGTTCCTCTTCTGCTGAGCGCTACGGGTGAATCGAACTAGTTTGAGCTAACGGAAGGCTCTGCCGATTTACTTAAATCAAGATCGTTGCGATAGCCGCGCACAACAACTTCAAAGACGCTTATTCGGAAGCGTTTTCCCAAGGCTTCATTCGGACAATGACTCACGTCATGATCCATTTGAGGTAATACGGGGGGTGAAGCGGCCGAAAACACCAACTTGTATTGGAAGGGTTCGTTAATCGCTTTCGCAACGGACTGCAAACATGGAGACTAGTCTACGATGAAACTAAAATTAGCTGCAATCGTAATGATTGCGAGCGTAGCCCTTAGCTGTGACACCAGCTTCGGTTGCGAACTTTTGGATCGAATGCTTGGCCGAGCTGGATGCTCGTCTTGCCAAGCTCCAAAAGCACCTAGCTGCGGATGCGGCGGCGGTGGATTGATGGATAAACTAATGAGCAGAAGCGCCGGCTGCGGATGCGGTGGCAGCGACATGCTCACTTACGATGCAACAGTGAATTGCGGACCAGTCGGCACGACTTGTGGTTCCAGTTGCGGATGCGACGCTCCGGCTTCCCCTTGTGGTGGTGGCGGAGGATGCGGTCTGCTCTCGAAAGTTCGCGGCAGCCTTGGCGGTGGCGGATGTGGTTGTGAAGCAACTGCCCCGGTAGCCGACTGCGGATGTGCTGCACCGGCTCCTGCACCTGTTACAGATTGCGGATGCGAAGCACCTGCTGCTCCTGCTTGTGGTGGTGGAGGATGTGGTTTGCTGTCGAAAGTTC
>CALDEW010000541.1 GCA_937942355.1 uncultured Pirellulaceae bacterium
GTAGCAAGTCTCACTAACCTGTTGCGACAATTTCACTCGAGAACCAAACACCTATCTTAAGGTCGCCAATCGCTCATCGCAAACAATTGTTTCGCTACTTAAACTGAGTCGCTTCGACTGGACAAAACTTCTGACATGAAACGAAAAAGCGGACATTTGGACCCGTTACCAACGGATCCGGGCGGAACGGTTTAAGCTCCTGGAGCCTCTTATCTTATTCAATGCGATTTCCTACCGCTTAATAAACATGACGTTTCCGGTATCCAGAACCGCATAGACGACACCCGTTTCGTTCGCAAACTCGTTCACCGCGCGAATACAGCCGGCCCATTTGTTGCCTGCCCAAGGCCCAAAGTCATCACACATCATGATGCCACCGGGGGACAGCCGCGGAAAAAAATATCGAAACGATGCCAATGTTGGTTCGTAGACATCTACATCGACGTGGACAAACCGGTAGTTCTGTTGCGGCAATTCCGAAAACACGTCGGGGATCCACCCTTTAAGAATGTTGACGCCACTGAAGTCGGCGAGTGTTTCTCTGGCGAGCTCTAACGAGGTACGTGTGAAGGCGCCCTCGGAATGTCGTTTCGCCGAAAACTCACCATCTTTCTCTACCGGAGGGGACAAGCCTTCGAACGAGTCGATCATAAAGTGGGTCTCGCCGTTGAAGGCGCTGATCTCGCGCCGCAGATAATGGCAAATCAGATAAGACGACAAGCCTCGGAAAACACCTGCTTCGGCCGTGCTGCCTGGAATCCCTCGAGTCAACTGAAGCATTTGGCAGATATGAAAGAAACGCGATCGGCGTGACGCCGAGTCTGTCATCTGAGACTTCTTCAATCCGGCGCTATAGGCGGCAAGGTACTCCGGCAAAAATAGATGCGAGGCGTGGTCCGACAGATCGTCGTTGACTTCGAATTCCGAGGCCGGGACCGCTTCGGGGGGTAGTTTCTGATTCAAGAGATTCCTCGTCAAAACGTTTTGCCACGGGATTGATTGCAGCATTAATGTACAAGTTGCAATGAGCAAAACAAGGTAAACGGATCACCCTTTCCAACAACATAGGCCAAATACCTAGCGCCACAGCGGACGCAGTATCTGAACTTCGAAGTGGTCTTAGATCATCAGCACTTTTTCAGCTTCGCTGCGAGACAATTTTTAATTGCATAATGCGCAACAGGCTGCCACAATGAAGGTCAACCAAAACGGTGAGTCGCCTAACAAAGTGTTAACCAACGATCAGCCGCCAATAATTAGTTTACCAGCTCACTCGCATGAACTGTTTCAATCATACTTCTATATCGGCGACCGGCATTTGCAAGCATTGCAATAAAGGGATTTGCCATCAATGCGCGACTGACACAGGCGACGGGCTCGCTTGCACCGAAACATGTGTGGAAACAGTTCAGGCGCTCAACAAACTTATTGATCGCAATAGAAAAACGGTATCCGCGCAGCACAAGAACGCCTACCTCTCCCCTATATTCCTCGGGGGGATGGGCGCTATCTTCCTTATCTATGGACTCAGCGGCGTGCAAAATGCACCTCTACCCATTGCGATGGGAATCGGATTTCTGATCTTCGCGTTGCTGTATGCAGCGAAGGTCAAAAGCTGGCTCGGCTGAATTAGAGAGCAACCCAAAACGACTTAAGGCCCCGGGAGCCTTAAAACTATCGCCAAGCTTGGCTGATAGCTGGAATGCCTAACAGAGTTTTTCTAATAACGGCAGCGCCGCAGATACTAAGGCTGCAACTAATACTGAAAGGATCTTGGTCATTGGCTTTCTCTGAAAAAGAACTGAGGATTGGCCCATAAGTAAGCGACGCGATCTGCCACGATTCGCAACCTAAAAATTTCTCAGCTGGCTTCATTCTAATCCTGAATACCGCCAACCAATGACGATAAGGTCCCGTCGCTTGCGCCGCGCTATCGGTAGTAGTGATAATGGCGATTGAATAAGAAAATGATTCAGTGTCGCGCGTGAAAGTTCCATGGCAGCCGTTTATTTCTCTGTTGCTCCACCACACAGCCTGACAGCTCGTTGGCATTTTTACAGATTCCGCAGTAGAATAATCGGTGAGTGAGAGGCAGATTTATCTGTGGCCTCTTAGTTGGCATAAAGCCAGATTATTACTTACTCCTCAGCCGGAAATGGCCCTCGATTAGGTAGGCCATGATGAGTATCAACTTACACGGACGGAAATCATGAGCACTTCAACAACCCAGCGGCGACCGATCCAACAGCTCTCGGCCAGCGTGATCAACAAGATCGCCGCCGGTGAAGTCATCGAACGACCCGCCAGCGTCGTCAAGGAATTGCTTGAAAACAGCGTCGACGCCGGTGCCACACAGATCGAAGTGTCGCTCGAAAATGGCGGGCTGGAACTCATCCGTATCGCCGACAACGGCAGCGGCATCCCTGAAGATCAATTAATGCTGGCCGTCACCAGTCACGCGACCAGTAAGATCGAAAACGCCAACGACCTCTTCAATGTCGGCACTTTTGGGTTTCGCGGGGAAGCACTCGCGTCGATCACGGAAGTCTCCCAGTCCACTATTCGATCGCGCACGCCGGATTCGGATTGTGGATTTGAACTGGTCGTCAATGGCGGCAACCACGAACCAATCGCACCATGCGGCTGCCCTGTTGGCACCACGATTGAAGTCCGGCAACTGTTCTACAATACACCTGTGCGGCAGAAGTTCTTAAAAACGGCTCAGACCGAACGGGGACATATCGCCGAAGCGTTTACGCGCGTGGCCCTGGCCAATCCCAACGTTCAGATGACGCTGCTCAATAACGGCAAAGTCCTGCATCAATTGGCGGCGACCGAATCATGGAGCGAACGGATCAAAGCATTTTTTGGTCCCGAGATCGGCGATAACCTGATTCCGATCTCCAACGAGGACGACGCCGTTTCTGTTTCCGGGTT
The DNA here is from genome assembly GCA_937942355.1 of uncultured Pirellulaceae bacterium. GTDB lineage: Bacteria > Planctomycetota > Planctomycetia > Pirellulales > Pirellulaceae > Mariniblastus. Next base: position 2,938 of record CALDEW010000541.1, read on the forward strand.
CGTGGTCGACCCCGCCGTTAGTCGATCTAACAATCGGATGCAGTATTTGTTTCTCAACGAACGCTACATTCGCGACCGATCACTGCAACACGCGCTCAGTGAGGCCTACCGCGGGCTATTGATGGTGGGACGCTACCCGATTTGCTTTTTGCGGATGCAGATGCCCTTTGAGATGGTGGATGTGAATGTCCATCCCGCGAAGCTGGAAGTTCGATTCCAAAACGGCGGCTCTGTCTATCGCCAGTTGCTAGGCACACTACGAAACAAGTTCCTGACCACCGACCTGACCGCCAAAGGACAATTAGCGCGTCGCACTCCGGCGGCTGAAGATTCAGACTCCGCTTTGGAACTCAAGCCTTCGGTTACCGAACAACAGGACCGTATCGTATTCAACGCGGACGCCACCGAGCGTGACTGGACCGCCGCATCACGTCAGCCACTGGGACTGAACATCACCGGAGAACGTGACTTCAAACCGTTTCCTGCATTGTCGCCGATGTCAGATTCATCTACGCGCGTCACTTCGGTTGCGATGTCATCGGCTCCGGCAGAGCCAATCACTTTCCCGCCGGACTACGACCCGTTTTCCCAACCCATGCCATCTGCCGCGGCATCCGAAGCGGAAACATCCGCAGATACAGGCGCGGGTCCAAGTACGGCCCTTCCGGTCCCCCCGGCCGAGCCCCGACAACGCCCCGACGCGATCCAAGTCCACAACACTTACTTGGTTCAGGAAACCGAAGAGGGCATGATCATCATCGATCAACACGCCCTGCATGAACGGATCATCTATGAGCAGATCCGCGAAAAGATCTTGGCGGGTAAATTGGAATCACAAAAGATGCTGGTCCCCGAACCGGTCACGCTCCCGCCGGCTGAATCAGCCGCCGTGCTCGAACAGACCGAACTGCTCAAAAGCGTCGGCATCGAAGTCGAACCCTTTGGCGGCGATACCGTGCTGGTGTCGTCCTACCCGACCATGCTGGCCCGTCAAAACCCGGCCGAAGTGCTCAAAGGTGTTGTCGACAAATTGATGGGTGAAGCGAAAAACTTGGACCAACGAGACCTTGTCGATGAACTTCTGCACATGATTTCATGCAAAGCGGCGATCAAGGCGGGCGATCCGCTGACGCCCGAAGAGATCACCTCCCTGCTGGAGCAGCGCGAACTCTGCCAAGACGGACACCATTGCCCCCACGGTCGGCCGACGTCCCTAACTTTTTCGCGCGAACAGCTCGATAAAAAGTTCAAACGCATCTAAAATAGAGCGGCGACGAACTAACCAATGGCGGGCGCGTTCGTAGCACCGTCAAGCGAAAGAATCAGCCCCCCGCCGCTTCAAACTCACCCCCGAAAGCTTCTCCGTCTTATGATTTGCGTCAGCATTGGCCGAGGCCGCCATCGAATGATGATGGCAGAACACAAACACATCGTCGAACAAGGTGCGCAACTGGTTGAGTTGCGTTTAGATTTCATCCGCCGCCCGGTCGATCTTAAACGGCTCATGGCCGATGCGACATCACCGATCGTTGCGACTTGCCGACGCCGGGAAGACCAAGGGCTGTGGCAACACAGTGAAGCCGACCGCGTGATGCTGCTGAGATCAGCCATCGCCAACGGCGTTGATTACGTCGATCTGGAAATGGATGTTGCCAATCAGATTCCGCGTTACGGCAACACGCAGCGGATCGTCAGCTATCACAACTTCGAAGAGACGCCGGACAACCTCGAAGAGATCCACCACCAGATGACCAAACTCGATCCGGACGTGATCAAGGTCGTTACGATGGCCAACAATCCGGTGGACAATATTGCTGCGCTGCGTCTCTGTCGTGATTCCGAGATTCCCACGGTCGCGTTTTGCATGGGCGAAATGGGAATGATCTCACGGCTGCTCTGTGGCAAATTCGGAGCCCCCTTCACTTACGCGACCTTCTCCGAAGAACGCCCGATGGCACCGGGGCAGCTGTCGTTCGAGAAAATGGAAAACATCTACCGCTACGACGACATCAATGAGAAAACCGCCATTCTGGGTGTGATCGCCGACCCGGTTGCGCATAGTCTGTCGCCGCAAATTCATAATGCGGCGATTCGCAAAAACGAATTGAACATGCTGTACCTCCCCTTCCGCGTGCCGCGCGAATACTTGGGGACCTTCCTCAGCATTTGTCCGGAGCTGGGTGTGCGGGGATTGAGCGTGACGATTCCTCACAAAGAACGTGTGCTCAAAAGTATCGACGCCGCCAGTGAAGAAGTCACCGGCATCGGTGCGGCGAATACCTTGGTGTTCACCAAAAAAGGCATCGCTGGCTACAACACCGATTGCTCGGCCGCCATCGAAAGCCTGCGCAAGGGGCTCAAAGAAAAACACCCTGAAGAAGAAAATGAATTCAAAGATCGTAAGGTGATGCTGCTTGGTGCGGGCGGCGTGGCTCGCGCGATCGCGTTTGGTTTGATCAAAGAAGGGGCCGATGTTCTGATTTGTGCGCGGGATTATAAAAAGGCCGAAGCCCTTGCTACGGCGCTGGATTGCAAATCAATTGACTGGGCGGAAAGAATCAATTGTGAATGTCATGCGATGGTCAACTGCACGCCGGTGGGCATGCATCCGAACATGGACGAATCCCCGTTCGATCCTGAACGATTTGATAAAGATACGGTTGTGTTCGATACGGTCTATAATCCCGAGCAAACGCTATTTATCAAACAAGCGCGTGAGGCGGGCTGTCCTACGGTGACCGGTATCGACATGTTTGTGTCCCAGGCCGCGAAGCAATTCAAACTGTTTACCGGAACCGATCCGGACATGGAGACCATTCGCTTCGAGATCAAACGGGCGATCAGCGCGGCGAAGTACTAATGGCAACATCCAAGCAACCTAAGCTATCCAAGCAAATCGTCTTAATTGGCTATCGCGGTAGCGGAAAATCCTCCGTCGGGAAACTTCTGGCCGAGCAATTGAAATGGGCTTGGTGTGATAGCGATGATGAAATCGAAGCCGGCTTGGACGTGTCGATCGCTGAAGTGTTTCAGCGGCATGGGGAAAGCCACTTTCGCGATTTGGAAACCGCAGCGATCGGCCGTTTGTTGCTCAGCGCCGATAGCGCAGGCCAAGTCATCTCGCTCGGCGGTGGGGCACCGATGCAAGCCCGAAACCGGGAGCTTTGGAAGGACTCGGCGGCGTGTGTTTACTTAAAGGGTTCGGCAAAAACTCTCTATCAGCGTATCTCATCGGACGAATCTTCGGAAAATCGGCGTCCGGATCTAACGGACGAAGGCGGGTTAGCCGAAGTTCAAAAGATGCTGGACTTGCGATCGCAGACCTACCAATCATGTGCGGATCTTATCGTCGATGTCGATGACAGAACGCCCAGCGAAATTGTGCAGCAGATCGTCAAGTACTATCACGCCCTCGAAAGTTCTCTCAAACAATAGCCTCAACCAGCATTTGAAATTTGAACCTTTATGCTCGCTCCACTTCCCAACATCGTCATCATCATCGCTTTGGCGATCATAGGAGCGATCGTTGGCCAGTTTATTAACTGGGCGATCTATAGCTGGGCTATGTTTCGTCGGCGACCGATCAGTCCCTGGATGAAGCTGGATAGTGATGAGCTCAAATTGTTCGGGGCAGCGGATAAGTCTCGTCGAATTCCGATCTTTGGTTGGTTGGCGGCGCGTAAAATCAATTTCGGCGAAGAAGTAGAAGGCAAGTTCTGGGTCCGTCCGCTGTTGATCGAACTGGCGTGGATCGTCGGATTGCCGCTGGTTTTCTTTTGGTATGACGGAGGTGGTTTGCTGGGCGCCGGCCCAGCAGTCGCGGCCGCTGTTGCCGCAATCGCGAATTGGGACCTCTATGCGGAGACATGGTTTTGGTCCCACTCAATATTGTTGACGCTGTTGTTCATTGCGACCTTCATCGACTTCGACGAAAAAATGATCCCCGATCAAATCACGGTGCCCGGGGTTTTGATCGGTTTGACAATCGCTGCTGCGTTTCCTTGGTCGCGGCTGCCAGAATTAGGTGCAGCGGCGGCAGGACCAGTCGTTTCTCCGATCACGTTCGCGTCTCCGCATGAAATCCCAGCGGCACATTGGTGTTATGGCGTCTGGGGGTTGGTGACTGTCATCGCGATCTTTGTCATCTGGGTGCTGGCGTTGTTACCGCGCATCAGCCCATTTAATCTGGGCTTGGGTGCCGGAATTAAATACACCATCGGCTCGATCGTGAGACCGCGCCGCAAGAACGATTGTGCGATTCGCATTGAACCACGCCGCCCGTTTGGAATCACGAAAGTGTTGGCCGCGATCTTTTTGGTGGTTGTTCCTCTATTGATTGCCGGTTGGGGTTTGCTGCCCAAAGAAAATTGGGCCAGCCTCTTCGGCGCGATGGTCGGGCTGGCTGTTTCCGGTGGATTGATCTGGGCGATCCGAATCGTGGGCGGTCTGATGATGGGCCAACAAGCGATGGGCTTTGGCGACGTGACACTGATGGCGATGGTCGGCACCTTCATCGGCTGGCAAGCATCCTTGGCGGCGTTTGTGTATGGGATCATGATCGCCATGCTGGCCGTGATCGTCATGGTGATTTTCATCCGCAACAGCCACATCGCCTTCGGGCCTTATCTAAGCATGGGCACCGTGGCGGCAGTTTATAACTGGCCTAACGTGTGGGCAGGTGCGCGGCTGCCGGTGTTCTTCTTTGGTCCCCTCCTGTTGTTGGTGCTATTGGCCAGTCTGATCGGCATGGTGATTCTGCTGCCAATCGTTCGATGGTTGAAGGGTTTGCTATTTCGAGGCTAGCGGCAATAGCTTCATGGCACACCTTCTTAAAAATCCCATTTGGTGAACCAATCTGATCGGGTTCGTTTTGCGATACGACTCGCAAATGAGCAACAATAGCCGTTAAGTTGGCCTTTTCTCAAAAATAATTTCAATTTGTGCAATGGACGTTAGGCACGGTGACATCTGTAGGTATTAACGAATTGGGCGCCGAGCCCACCCTCCTGTTTTACCTAAAGAGATGTTTTGAAACGCCTTCTGATTTTTGCTGTTGCTGTTCTTCTCGCACAGCCCACGCTTTCCCAAGCCCAGACGACTGGAACTGTGGAAGATGTCCAAATCCGCAGCGTCGACTTTTCGACGCAAGTACTTGAGTTGTTTAACAATGGCTCCAGCAATCAAGCTCTTGATGGATGGCGTTTTTGCACTCATGACGAAACGGACGGATTTGATTACACGTCATCCGGAGGCCTCAACGGTATCACCCTTGGTGCTGGATCATCACTGAGTGTTCATTGGGCCAACGATGCCACTGGGCCTGACGCGATCAACGTTTCATCGCTCGGGGGAGCATGGATCGATGACCTAACGGTCGCTGGTGTCGGCGAAGGAATTTCGCTGAATCTGTATCGCGATAGTTCCTTTGGAAGCACAGCAAGCATCGTTGACCACGTTCAGTACAGCTACAGCGGTGCAAATATTGGCGGTCCCGCGAATCCAAGAGGAGGCGTCGCTGTTGGTGCCGGTCTTTGGGGAACCTCAACTGACTGGATTCCGATCGAAAGCACTTCTACCGGATTGATACTGAGTGACACTGCGTTTCCCGGCGCTACGGGCAATACACATACATCCAGCAGCTATTCGGTCAGCTCAATCCCAGAGCCATCTGCGCTCCTGCTTTTCTCAGTAGGCGCTGCTGCCCTTTCCGTGCGGCGTCGTCGAATTTCCTGATCGGGAAATTTCCTGAGCGAATTTCTCCCAACCTTTTTGAAACACCAATCCTTCTCGACGTGCCAAAACTCCCACCTTGGCTGAACACAATGGCGCGTTTTAACTTTAATTTGAAAGAGACTACGAAAATGAAGAAGCTTATTCTCCCGGCGCTACTCGGACTTGTTGCAATCGCGACAAACGACCTGCAAGCCCAAACTCAACAAGTGCGCGTAACAGTAACCAGCAACGCACCTACCGGCGGCATCGCCCTGACTCCACTATGGGCTGGTTTTCACGACGGAAGCTTTGACAGCTACAACGGTGGACTCACCGCCCAAACCGGCATCGAACGAATTGCTGAAGACGGCGACGCCAGTGTGCTAAGCGCGGATTTTCTCGGCGGATACACCTATGTTGATAACGGAACGAGCGGCCGATTCTTGACCGGCCAGACCTCAGGTCGCGCTGACGGCGTCATTGGATCAGTGACAGGCCCTCCTCCGATTTCACCCGGTGAGTCAGCCTCAATGCTGTTTAACTTGGATGCATCCCAGAATAACTATTTCTCTTACGCATCGATGGTTCTGCCTTCAAACGACTTTATCGTTTTTAATGGAAACCCTTTATCTCACAACATCAGCTCACTGTTCGGTGGCGGTGCACCGATTTCTTTCGACATTGGATTGGCTGGAACTATTGATGACGCCGGAACAGAGGTCAATGATTTCGCTACGAGCGCCGCAAACGGCCTTTTCGGCTTACCTGGTGGACAAACTGGTCCAAACCAAGGTGCAGATGAGTTAGGCGTAATAACAAATGTTACCGCGAGCAATCCATTTGCGAACTTTTCGAACCTTCCCGCCAACGATTTGAGCCTGTTTAACTTCAACGACACCAATCTTTACAGCAATGGAGTTGCAACAATTACTATCGAAGCTGTTCCAGAGCCATCCAGTGCTGCCGTCGTCAGCGTTGTCTTGGGCGGACTTTTCGCTCGCCGCCGCCGAAATGCCTAGCAATTCAGCTAAGGTAGTTTGAAACCTTGGGGGTAACTCGAGGGTGATCCTGGGGTCAAGTCGCTTTTCATCGGGCGACTTGGCCCTTTTCTTTGCGCTTCGATCCATCAATCGGGGTTCTTTTCCAAGGGCTTCAAAATTTCAAAATCTGGGCATATCTCTCAATGCTAAGCCTCGCCGCAGTGTAGAGATTCGAGCATTAAAATCCAGAAAAAATATCTATTTACGCTCAAGCTGGACGTTGCTAAAGTCCGGGGCAATTGCAATTCCGCCGGCGAAAAAACCGGTTTTCCTAACAGTTATTGACACCCCCGGTCATGAATCACTGTCACCAAATTTTTAAGTGCGCGGCATTGGCGTTACTGATTGCGACCGTCGGACTGACCGGCTGTCGACAAACGTCGCCGACAGCTCGAAATCACAATTCCCTGTTCGATTTCAGCCAGCGTCCACGCTTCTTCGGCGATGGCGCAGTGCAAAATCCGCTGCCCCAAGTCGCTCAGAACGGTAACACAGGAATCGGAGGAATCCAAAATCCGCTCGCCGGCATCGGCGGCGCTGACTATTCCAATCGCACGCCCGTCAACCGACCTTTCGGCTATATCTTTGGACGCGGCAACAATCAAACGGCAGCCACTCCCACGCCCGCTAACGGCATCCCCACGAACTCGCCTCAGCAATACCAACAGTTTTCGCAGATGGCCAACCAAGTCAATACGCTCGACCAACGCGCCCGAGCCTTCGATTCGGACAATCAATTGCTGAACACCGAAGTCGCGGGATTGAAGCAAAAATTAGAGCTCGCCAACCAATACAACCAAACGCTCAAGGAGCAATTGGCCGATACCTCCGGCCGCATCCAGCAAAGCGAAATCGAACGTAACAAAGCACTTGCAGAGGCCCAACGCTTCAAGATCGAAGCCCAGCAAACGGCTCAGCGTCTCCAGCAGCAGCCTAACATCAACCAAGGCCAGTTCGCTCAAGTCTCCTCGCAACCTTGGCAGGCTCAAGGCGACGCCCAACGACGCAACGAACGTTTCGCCAGCAGCGATAGTTTTAACGGCCAAGCCCGAGATCAATTCGCCTCGGCAACCATCCGCGCCAACAACAGCTTGATGCGTCGTTTGAACGACATCAACATCCCCGGCGGAGAAGCTCGGATGGATGGCGATGTTATCCGTATCGAATTTCCATCCGACCGAATGTTCGTCTCCGGCAGCTATCAAATCGCTCCATCGCAGCGCCCGGTGCTCAGCGACATCGTTTCCACCGTCCGCCGATCGTTCCCTAGACAGATCATTGGCGTCGAAGCACATTGGGACAACACCCCGCTCAATCCACCGGGGACAACGGACCATCAACTAACGGCAACACAATCGTTGGCCGTCTTTGAAGAACTCATTCGCTTGGGGCTACCTGAACGACAGATGTTCACAATGGCCATGGCCAGCAATCGCCCGCGCCACCCCGCCGGATCTTTCGGCGGCATCAGCCCCAATCGCCGAATCGAATTGGTGATCTATCCAGAATCATACGACGGGTCGTAGACGCGCGTTGACCAACGACTCAAGAACCGTCAACGAACGTTACGTTTTTGACACGTTAGTCCTTTCACCTTCGAAAAACCTTTGCCGAGGTCAGCTCAACTTTTCGTTTTTCAACAGGGCCAAAAATCCATGCTCCTCGCAAGGAGACTTTGGGCAAGAATTTCGAAGCTGCCGTTGGGGTAGAGCTTGAGCCATAGTTGTCTTTCGGTCTCCGAAAGAACACTCAAGCGCTGTTGCGCGCCATAGCGCGCGAGGCGCACTTTCGGAGACCGAAAGGCTACATTGACAAGCAAAAGCTACCTGAATCCAAAAACGATACTGAGTAAGCAAAACCTCAAGTACCGTGACTGAGTTGTCGAAGAGGCACAAAAGTGAAAAACTTCCGTATAGTTGACGACGAACTCGACATCGCATGCAAAATCGACGGGAACAGAGCGATCTCGCTAAAATCTGAGTCCGTTAACTATGCGCAGGATCGTTTTCATCGTGATAGGTTTAAGCAAAGCTTCAACCTCCCCTTGAAACCTACCTCGATGACCGGATGCTGACGCAGCTCTGCTTGGCCAGCACGATGTGATCTAGCACGTCGATGCCGATGATTTTTCCGGCTTCGGTTAACCGATCGGTGACAGCGATGTCTTCGCGGCTGGGTGACGGGTCACCCGAGGGGTGATTGTGAGCCAGTATGATTGACGACGCGGTGTCTTTGATCGCGGCGCGAAAGACTTTGCGAGGGTGGACAAGACTCGCATCGAGCGTTCCGACGGTGATCTGGTGCGTGTCGATGACTTGGTTCTTTGTGTCCAAGGTAACGATGTGAAACTCTTCATGCTGTGCGTCAGCGATTAGGCGACGAAAGTGGCTTTGGCAAAACGTAATCGCATCATCACTACCGGTGATCTTGGTCGGCACTTTCGAATTTTGGCTGGCTGTGATTCGTCGACCTAGTTCAATCCCCGCCATGATCTGACAGTAAGCCGTTTTTTCGACGGCGACGCTGATGGATTTCAGTTCACCGCGCCCGGCAGCGGGTAATCGGTCCAGTTTGTTATCGTAAGCCTTCGCAATCTTTTGCCCTGCCATCACCGCCGATTCGCCAGGCCGACCGCTGCGCACAAGGATCGCGATTAACTCGCTGGTGCTCAGTTCTGCAGCTCCTACGGCAAGCAAACGTTCGCGTGGTCGTTCGTTTTGAGGCCCGGCTTTAATTTGTGTCCCGAACAGTTTCTCATCCAACCACGCATTGGATTTGAAATCACCCTTGTCGCGATTCCAACGATACAGCGCTTCTGAACTTTCGCGAATCAACCATCCCTGCTTTGCCAGTTCGTTCACCACGCGCGTCACAAATGCGGGGCTCTCCGGCCGACATGCGGCTTGAGCCATTTCGAGATCGACTTCGTTCTCTCCCGTCACGTAGTCAATGACCGGACGATAACGCTGATAGCGCCGGGAAAATGCGTCAGAGGGTTTTGATGTATTCATGTATCTGATTTTGCCAAATTTATTTTCCCAAGCAAGCATCCCCCGCACTTGCGAACACGTTGTCCACACCAACGCCGTCAGGAAACCCTTGCTTTACCGGCACAAACGCACGTTTAAATTGCAACAGCATTTTTTGCTTGCAAAAAGCCGAATTTGTGAAAATATGTATTTTTGTACACCCGTGTAGATAAATCTATCAATCCGGCAATTGAGACCGAAGGTGTCAATGAGCTGATTTAAGTTGGAGGCACAGCTTTGAGGGCAGAACCTGAGCCGCAAGGCGCTAGCCGCGGGTTGCCGAGCGAAGAGAAAAAAATCGGCAAAACGCGATTCAACGAACCAGCGGCTAGCGCCTCGCCGCTAACCAATGCCCCGTTTAAAAACGGTACTGCCAACCCATGAAACAAACATGAACAACGTGCTGGACCAATTGAGATCACAAATCCGCGCCGTAGAATCGGAACGTAATGCGCATGGCGAGGACCGCGTCAGCACCCAATGCGTGGCCGTCGATCGGATGTTACCTGGAGCGGGTTACGCGCGGGGGACGTTGGTGGATTGGATTGCACCCTCGGGCTGCGCGGCGGATTTCCTATCGCTATCGGTTGCCAGCGCGGCTTGTGAAAACGGAGGCGCATTGGTTGTGATCGATCCCGATCGCCAGTTCTTTCCCAGCGCGGCGGCAGCGATGGGGATCAACATGGATAACTTAATCGTATTGCGATCGGCCGAGAAACCGGGCGGTCACATTCGCGCCATCGGCCAAGACCTACTTTGGGCGATTGACCAATCGCTGCGCTGCCCCGCCGTCGCAGCGGTCTGGGGTCCACTTCCCAAGATCGACGATCGGTGGCAGCGCCGTTTTCAATTGTCGGCCGAGGCCAGTGGTTCGATGGGTTTGTTTGTCCGGCCGTTGGCGCTAGCGCGGCAGCCCAGTTGGGCCGAAGTTCAATGGCTGGTTTCACCCGGCACTCACGTGAGCGCATCCGAAAATGATTTTGGCGTGCGTTTGAATCTTACGCGCTGCCGAGGCACACACGGCGGTAAATCAATTTCCATTTCCATCAACACCGTCACAGGGAGCGTGCGAGTAGCGCGAAGTGATCGTGAACAAATTCAGCCAATCGGCAAACCAGCTTCGGCAATCACTGCCCAGCGATCCCACCGGCAACCAGCGCGCAGACAAACACATTCTGTGCCTGTGGCTGCCCGAGTGGCCCATTCAACGTTTGGTCGCAGCGGAACCTGAGCTCCGTCACCGGCATCTGGTGTTGTTCCGCATTGATTCACGCAAAGGCAAACGGGTGACCGCCGCCAGTCCACTGGCCCGTCGTGCGGGCGTTCGCACAGAGATGCCGCTCAACGAAGCAAATTCACTCCTCCGCCGCGCGACCGCAGCACCGGACTCGAAGCCAAATCCACAGAAGCAACAGCAACCACGACAACAGCGCGACCAAAGTGCTCTGAAATTTCATATCTCTGAACACGACCCGGTCGCAGACCAGACCGCGCTGGAGCAACTGGCTCAAACGCTGGAGAAATTCAGCCCTGTCATCGGCATCGAACAAGACCTGCGTCAAATTGAAAGTCGCAAGAAAACGGGCACCAACGCCAACACGCGCTTCCACCCCAGCAGCATCATGCTGGACGTGACGGGATTGAGTCACCTCTTCGGAAGCTATAACGTACTGGCGTCACAAGTTTCCCAGCACTGTAACGGGCAGGATTACCACACGCGCATCGCCATTGCCCACACGTTAGGTTTGGCTTGGGCAGCGTCACACTTTAGTCGCGCGTGTCAGTTCGACCAACCGTTGATTGTCAACGGCCACACTGAAGGGATCGTGAACGACTTGCCGGTGGCAGCACTTCGGATCGACGCCACCACCAGCAATACGCTAGATCGTTTAGGCATCCAAACTATTGGGCAACTACTGGCGATTGAGCGCGGCGATCTACGATCACGGTTGGGCGCCGATTTAATCCGACGCATGGATCAGTTATCCGGCGTAACGGAGGAACCGGTCATCGTCAGTCGCCAGCTGCCTGAGTTTTCCGAAAACAAAGTACTCCAGTTTCCCACCAGCAACCGCGAAACGATCGAAGTGGTGATCAACCGATTGTTGACTCGACTGTGTGCTGAATTGAAATCACGTCAACTGGGATCATTGATTTGGAAAGTCCGCTTACTGCCGGCCCAGCCCACGCAACGCGCGTCCGGTATTGAGTTCCGTGTCTGCTTATTTCAGGCTACCGCAAACGCAGATCACGTGATGCCGCTGGTATCGATGCAACTGGAGCAATCCTTGATGGCGCGCGAAAAACGTGAACTAAACGTCAGCGAAATCGTCGTCGAGGTTTCTTCATGCGTGTTGCTGGTCCAACAACAGAGACAACTGTTCGACGAAAACCCTCGTCTGGACCGACAAACATTGGCTCATTTGATCAATCGGCTCAGCAGTCGTTTGGGTGCCGACAACGTGGTCTATCCAACGTTCCGGTCGGGGGCTCAGCCAGAGCTGTCGTTTGAGTTTCGTCCGTTGGTCGATCCCTATCGTAAACGCAGACGCGCGAAAACGGTCTCGACGTCTCATGTGCTGGGCCGACCGTTGCGGCTGTTGTCGCCGCCGATTGCGGTGTCCGTTAAGCGCGAAACGGTTCCGGAGCCTGAGGAACGCGCTGTTGTTTTTCGCAAGCCCGTACAGATTGCATTTGAAAGTGGCACCAACCGCAGCACCCAAAAAATAGTTCGGTCGTGGGGGCCAGAACGGATCGAAACAGGTTGGTGGCGCGGGGCGACGGTCAGGCGGGACTACTGGAGTATCGTTCTGGAAGCGGGGACTCAGTTCTGGGTCTTCTGCGATTTAAAAAATGGTCAATGGTTTGTCCATGGAGAGTTTTAACGTAGCGTTAGCGGCCAAACTGTGAGCCGCTCGGCGCTGGCCACGGGTTGCGGAGTGAAGAGAAGAAACATTGGGAAAGGGCGGCTCAACGAACCAGCGGCTAGCGCCCTGCCGCTAAGACTTAAACGTACTTGCGATTGTCCGACTATTTAAGCTATTTCAGAAACATAAACATGAGCTACGCAGAACTACATTGCAAAACCAATTTCTCATTCCTCACCGGAGCCTCTCACGCCGACGAATTGGTTGAACGGGCGGTGGAAATGGAATACGCCGCGCTGGCGATCACGGATGAAAATTCGCTGGCTGGGGTCGTCCGCGCCTTTGGTACGGCGCGACATAAGCAGCTGAAATTAATCATTGGCGCCGAAATTATTCTCAATGACGCGCCACCGATGTTACTCTGGGCGACGGACCGAAAATCTTACGGCCAGCTATCTCAACTGATCACCGTTGGCCGCCGCCGAGCTCCCAAAGGGCAATGTTGGTTGTCACTGGACGACGTGTGCGGAAATGAAAAAGGTTTGCTGGCTGGCGTGTTGCCTTCGTTCACCGGTGACCGCGACCGCGCCGAATTTATCTTGGGCGATCCTACGCATGCCAGCCACGACTGGTTCGCTCAAGCTTCTGCCCACGATAACGCGGTCGAAAAAATGAACCGTATCCGTGAAG
>CALDEW010000542.1 GCA_937942355.1 uncultured Pirellulaceae bacterium
ACAAGCGGGAGGTGTTTCGTTCGTTTACGGCGATGCCGCCATGGACACCATCGAACCCGGAGATCCTGAAGGCTCGTTGTTGCTCGAACGAGTACTCGACGAAGACGACGACTATCGGATGCCGCCGCCAGAGCACGGTCCAGCACTGACCAAAGCGGAAACGGACCTGTTAGCGAATTGGATTGAACAAGGCGCTGATTGGGGCGAGCACTGGGCGTACCAGATTCCTACTCGTCACAAAGTCTCCGATTTGAAATCACCTCAGTGGGTCAAGCAACCCATCGACGCCTTCGTTTTGCAGCAGCTTGAGCAACGAGGTATCGAACCCGCCGCCGACGAACGCCCGGAGCGCTGGTTGCGGCGCGTGTCGCTGGACTTGACTGGGCTTCCTCCGACGCAACAACAACGGCAAGCGTTCCTTCAACAATTGAAACAAGACGACCCGTCGGCTAACGAATCGGCCTACGAAGCGGTCGTCGATCGTTTGCTGGCTTCGCCGCGTTTTGGTGAACGCTGGGCCAGCCCTTGGTTTGATCAGGTGCGTTATGCGGACTCGCGCGGCCAAGGCGAAGATTCCCCAAGAACGATTTGGAAGTACCGCGATTGGGTAATCGACGCGCTGAACAATGACATGCCGTACGATCAGTTTACCGTTAAGCAAATCGCGGGAGATCTATTACCCGATCGCACGATCGAGGATCACATCGCGACTGCCGTTCATCGGTTGACTCACACCAACGAAGAAGGCGGCACCGATGATGAAGAGTTCCGCACTGCCGCCGTGCTTGATCGAGTCAGTACGACGTGGCAGACGTGGCAAGGTACTACTTTTGGTTGTGTCCAGTGTCATCACCATCCTTACGATCCGTTTGAGCATGATGAGTTTTACAAGTTCGTTGCGTTTTTCAACAACACGGCCGACTGCGATCTAAATGACGACTGGCCCAACATCCAAGTTCCGCTGCGTCGGGAGGACTACGAACAGGCCAGCACGCTCACCCGCGACATCGACGATCTCAAACGGAAGATATGGAAAGAGAACTGGGACGCTGCGGCGCACGAGGCGGAGTGGACTTCATTGAAGATCGCCCGCGCCTCCACCAGTTGTTCGACAGCGCGTGCCGAGGTTCAGCAGCGCGATGGAAACGAGGAATTTGCGGTCGATGGAACGATTGCCAAAGGAACGACAGTCAAGGCAGAGTTGGCGTTGCCGGCGTCTGAGGCTGCGGCGACAGGTTTGCGAATAACGGGCCTGCCGTTTGATCCCGAAAAAGCGTTAGCCGATTCGGAATGGGGTTTCGTCATGTCTAACATCTCGGCTCGACTGGTCGTTGAGTCCGGCGAAGGCAAAAACAAGCAGGCTAAAAAAACGAACATCAAAATCGCCTCGGTCCTCTGCGACGATCCGTTCCCCTACTTCGACCCCAATGAAAGCCTCAACAAAGAAAAGGGCGGGTTCTCGGCATACACTCGGATCAACCGTGCTCGACAAGCCGTGCTCATTTTCGATTCGCCTCTATCGGCACCTGCCGGTTCGCGCATTGAGATAACGATCAAGCATCGGGTAACTGAATTAGCGGCGTTCCCGCTGATCACTCGCCGCGCTCATTTTGCGATCACCACCGAAGAATCTTTGACGGGCCTCTTGCAACGCAAGCCTTACCTGAAGAATAAAAAGAAACTCCAATCGTTAACGAAGAAACTTGCAGAGATCAAATCCATTGCGATTCCGGTGCTGAATGAACGAGAAGACCATCTATCGCGTCCCACCCACAAGTTCATTGGCGGTTCGTTTCAGACCAAGGGTAAACGCGTCTATTCCGACGTACCGAAATCTCTGCGGGATTCAGAAGAGAGAATCTCTAACCGGCTTGAATTGGCACAGTGGTTGGTCGGGCCTAGCAACTCACTTACAGCGCGTGTGGCGGTCAATCGCTATTGGGCGCGGATGTTCGGTGTTGGAATTGTCGCTACCGAGGAAGACTTTGGCTCCACCGGCGAAGCCCCCTCACACCCGGAATTGCTCGATGATCTGGCGGTGCGTTTTCGCGAGGACTTAGGATGGAGCACGAAAAAATTGCTCAGGGAAATGGCGCTCTCGCACACCTATCGACAAAGCTCGAAGATTCGAACCGAACTACAGGAACAAGACGCCAGCAATCGCTGGCTGGCACGTGGGCCTCGGCATAATTTGCCTGCCGAAACAGTACGCGATCAGATGTTAGCCATCAGTGGATTGCTCAGCGATAAGATGTTCGGGGAGCCCGCGTATCCACCGCTGCCCTCAGGGGTTTGGAAAGCCCGACGAGGGACTTGGAAAACTCCCAAGAAAGGCGACGAGGATCGTTACCGGCGTAGCATCTACACTTACGTCAAACGCAGCGTGCCGTTTCCTATATCAACAACTTTCGACGCTCCTTCACGTGACTTTTGTGCGCCAAAACGTCTGCGTTCGAACACGCCGCTTCAGCCATTGATGCTGATGAACGATAAAGGTTTTGTAGAATGCGCCGACGCTTTGGGAAAACGCATGCGCGACCACGGAGACTCACTCGATGACCAAATCGCATTCGGACTGGAACTGGCAACCTGCCGAGCCCCCACCGAAGACGAAGTCGATCGTCTTGTGGAACTCTATCGTAGCGTCGAAGCGGAATCTAACGCGCAAGTCGCGATGCAATCCACGGCAAGTGTCTTGCTGAACCTTGACGAGATCATCACCAAATAGCGTACATCTCTTTAGACAAAACAGGCCAACATGAAACGTTTATCGCTAGATCAAGAATTGCAGTTGAACAATCTGCAACGCGCTACCCGGCGTCAGTTTCTACGAAACTGCACAACTGGACTGGGAGGACTATGGCTGGCTTCTCAGTCCGTCGGCAGCGCGAGCGCCCACCCGCTGTTGGGTGACCACGGACATGCCAGTGCCGCCCTGCCGCACTTTCCTCCCAAGGCAAAGCGCGTCAT
>CALDEW010000543.1 GCA_937942355.1 uncultured Pirellulaceae bacterium
TCCGCAGGGTAGTTATTTGGCGTGGATCAACGAGCTAACCAACGATCCTGTCGTCAAAGACGCCACAGTGAAAGCCGCCAACGGCGAAATTAAGGTCGCCTTTTTCGATTACGACTGGGCGCTGAATTCACAAGCCGATCCTGGCGCTCCGGTTGCGAAAAAGAAGAATTCGGGAGGGTTCGGATCAGGTTCTAGTCCGGACGAGTAGTGTTCCAATTTGAGCGCACTTCAATATATCATCAACGAAATCAACCGGAAGTAAAAAGTAAAAAGCCTTCTGCCGTGCTCCGCCGACAAAAGGCTTGACTGATCGTAACCGAAAAGCCTATTTACTTTCAGATCCTTCGGTCGATTCTTTCTTTGCGGATCCTGCGCTTGATTCTTTGTTTCCAGATCCATCGGCTTCTTCAGTTGCGGTCGTTGACCCTGATTCGCTGGAGCTTGCTGAAGAAGTCCCGCTGGACGCTGATTCTCCGCCACTGCCACAGCCTGCAACGAGGAAACACGATGCAGCCAAAAGAGCAGCCATAGTCATTCGTGAAAGTAAAGTGTTCATAAAAAACATTCCTAAAATCAAACCTTGAAAAATGAAACGATATTCATACTGTAATTAAAAAGTTGTCAAGTTGCACTTGTTGTGTCATCTATCTTGCAATGTTTCGCGTGATTGGAAAAACAAACCAATGCCGCGACGACCAAACCAAACTCGACAAAGACGAAGCAATGATCAAACATTTTCACGCCTTCGAAGCTGTGGCCGCCAAGGGTAAACGTTGCCGCAAGCGACTTGAACCAAAACCTCAAGTAGTAGAGCGTCAAAACACCTGACGCCAACAACCAGCCTCTATTATTTGTCAGGCATGTCAAGGGCGCTACCCAGACGAAATACCAAGGATTAACCGTTGGTTGAAGAATCAGGAACAACGCCAGTATAAAAGTGATGCGTGACATTAAATCAATCACCCAGCGCTCTTCATTGTGCTTTGAGTGGTACAGTTTAGCTAAGTGCCAGACGAAGGGGAGGGAGAACAGGCTCAACGTCAGGATTCGTGTCATCAGGTGGGCGGGGTTTTCTTCATCCAACCCGAGACTTCGAAATTGATTGACGAGCTGATTTCTCCAGTTCTTGTTAGTGATCACAAACCATGGCTGCATAGATTCCTTCGTGTCACTTTTGAGGTTGTAGTAAATGGTCGAAAAGATCGGATCGTTCATTCGCCAACTGGAGAAGAAGCCGCCAAATCCATCTCGGCTTTTCGTCGCTTCAGATTCGCCGGCCGCTAATGGTGTCGCCGGCGTTGCGGCTTCAATAGCAACTTGCCCGACGGCGATGCTTGAATGCTTGTGAATCAGGGGAAGCAAAACTAAGTAAGACGTGAGAGCAAACGCGATCGAAAAAATTGCGCCTGCAAACAATCGATTGTCAGGCTGACCGCTTTTTCGGTGAACGCTCTTTCCCGCAATCGCGACCAGCAACGCAGGGAAAAGAACAACGGGATAAAGTTTCGCTCCAACCCCCAACCCAAGCGTCACGCCAGCGAGCATCAGCAGTGCTGAGGAAGATCTGGCCAATGGGAAAAGCCTATGCCTCACCACCAAACACACCGTCAAAACAACAAGGAAAGTCGCGATCGAATCGAGGTGTCCGCTGTTGGCGATCTCCTTAATAACCAACGGGTTCCAGGCATACGCAATTAGCCAACCGAGATGAATACGGGCCATCTTCAGCAGTCCCAAAAGCAGCAACATAGTCCCCAAATCAAACAAGGTCATCGCGATTTTAGTTGCGATCACATGAGCTTCTACGCTTGCCGACTCTGGAGTCAATCCCATCGCCACCGCAAAAACGAACTGGCTTACAGGTGGATAGACCGTTGTGAATTCTCCATAGTGGATTCGACTCAAGGCGACATGGTTGCTGTGCGAGCGCGTTGAAAGTTCGCCAAGTCGATTCAGTTCTTGATCGTGCGAAGCGGTGGACTCCCGAACCTGAGCCGGTGAAAAGCGATACGGAGAAACGCCTTCACAAACGACTTTTCCGTCCCAGATGTATCGGTAATAGTCGATCTCAAGAATGGGCGTTGTGAAAATCGCGACCAACCGGATGCTCAGCGCCAATCCAAATACAATCCACAGCAGCTGACTGCGCTGAGATTGCGGTACCTGAATCGCAAAACCCAATCCGACAAATGCCAGAACGGACGTAGCAATCAACAGCCCAACCACCACCAGCACTGGACGCGCTTGTTCCGCACCGTACTCAAACGGGGCACTAATGAAAAACAGCGCCAAGAACGCCATCAGCATGGCCAGTCCCGCCAACGACGTATTTCTCAATGATCGGTGATTTGATTGCAATTTGGATTCTTCGGGCAGAACGACCGTACGTGCCGCTATATGTGATTTTTGTTCGTTCGTCGTCGTGAAGTTTACCAGCCCGGCCCGTCGCATGAGGCTTTTGGGTCGAAGAACTTACTTCCCTTTCGCAAATTATTTGTCTTGTGCTCTTGGCCGCCCATTTCTCCTCGGCCAAACTCGGCCCGCCAGCCTTGGCTCTGGACTGGGTAAGACCGAATACAAGCAAGCATCTAACCCATATTAATGGTAATGGCCCTCACCCAACGTGGTTAAGATATTGTATTAACTCTGCCGCATTGAAGTTTATTCCTGTAGAATCGTTGCCGTTAAGTGGCTACGGCTGCTTCGTGAATTTGTTTGAGCGGAAAACGGGTTGAACGATCAAGCCAGCCCTCAAACACATGGACGCGTTGGATTACAACGAGATGCGAGGGCAAGTCCTCAATTCAAAGTGTGATAAAACCCTAATCTGTTCAAAAAAGGAGCGACGGTTTGTCAACAGTAAATCATGACCAATGGGTCGAGCGGCTTAAATCGGATGGCAACATTCGAGATGAGGCGATTCAGGAATTGAGGGACATTCTCTTGAGAGGTCTGACGGCGACTTGCCGCAACCGCTACGGGAACAAAGTCAGTCCCGAAGATGTCGTTCAAGACGCATTGCTGAAAGTCCTCGACAAAATTGACACGTTCGAAGGTCGCAGCAAGTTCACCACTTGGGCGATGACGATCGCAGTCAGAATAGCAATCAGTGAAATGCGGCGCAAGCATTTTCAAGACATCTCCATGAATGACATGCTCAGCGACAGTATGCGTTTTGAACCTGAAGCAGCGCCAGATCCTACGTTCGGACAGGACGAACATAAAGCCGGAGTTATGGCAAAACTTCGTGAGCTTATCGAAATCAGTTTGACTGACAAGCAAAGGGATGCTGTCCATAGCTTGTTGAACGGCATGCCTGTTGAAGTCTTTGCCGAAAAAACCGGGAGTAACCGCAATGCGGTTTACAAACTTGTTCACGATGCCCGAGTAAAACTCAAACAGGGCTTTGAGCAAGCAGGTTACGAGGCAGAAGACATCAATACATTGTTTGCATAAGGACTCTCAAAATGACAACATTAAACAAAGAACAAATACAGACACTGGTCGGTTTGATCGTAACAACCGAATCAGACCAGATCACATGCGACGATTGCTTTGGGCAAATCGGAGAGTTCGCCGAACACGCTTTGAATGGACGCGAGTTGAGCGACGGCATGAAAATCATCCAGCAACATCTCCAACAGTGCCCGTGCTGCAAAGGTGAGTACGAGGCCTTGATCGAAGCACTTAGGGAAGTTGAATTCCAGGCGTAACCGTAAAAGCAACAAACACAGATGAAATCATGACGCTAAAAGAAAAAATCGACCAATACAAACAACAATCTGCGGGCAAGGCATCGCCAGAGATGGTGGCTATCATGCAGCGCAGCACAGCTGATCTCCAAGCGACGGTGCCAAATCGCAACTTTCCCAAAGTCGGATCTAAGCTCCCTGAATTTACTTTGCTCGACTCCCAAGGCAAAGAATCATCTTCGACTGCGATGCTAGAATCTGGCCCGTTGGTGGTGACTTTCTTTCGCGGCATGTGGTGACCATATTGCAATTTTGAGCTGGATGCTCTTAACGCCGTGGTCGCAGAATTTAATCAGATGTCAGCAACGCTTGTCGCCGTTTCGCCGCAATCGGTGTCGCACAATCGTAAATTGATTGAGGAACGAAAGCTAAATTTCGAAGTCCTCAATGACAAAAACAACGCTTATGCGGACCAGCTTGGTATGAAGCACGGTTTTCCGGATGATCTAAAAGACGTTTACGGAAAATTCGGCATCGACTTGGACCAGTACAACGAGAACTCAGCTTGGGAGCTCGCCATCCCGGCGCGGCTGGTTGTCAGCTCCGACGGCATCATCCGCGCGGCTGACTATAACGCCGACTACACCATCCGCCCCGAACCATCAGAGACGGTGGAAGTTCTAAGAAACCTGTAATCGCGTAGCGTCCCAAATAAAGGTAGCCTGCGCGACTATTAATTGGCCCTGTCGTACGGTTTAACGATTCAGCGCTAACCACCGTGCGGCGCCCAGAATTACCGCGATCACCCCCGTGATGATCAACATCACTTTGACGCTGAACTGATGGTTATCGATGGATTCCGGATCGTAGCTCAAACCGGATATTAGTCTTCCAATCCCCCGCGAGCCGAAGACAAGGAAGATTCCGGAACAAATGTAGGTAATCATTACGAAAATATTGCCAGCAGTTCCAAATTGCTGTCCTTGAAAGCCGGCGTTTATAATCCTACCTGCCGGTTGGGCAGCGCCGTTGCTATACCATTTAGGATTTGAATAACAGACAACCCTACCATCAGAGGGCAGCTCGAACAAACGTCATCGAAGTGCAGAAAGCCATGCGTAAGACCATAACTCGGATCTTGCTCTAAGGATCGAAACGACCAAGCGTTTCGACATCTGAAATATCTCGGCGGCCTCCACGGACTCGTTTGTTGGGGATCAGCAAGTGCCACCGACTTGGCCCTGCAAACGCAGTTTCTATTCCCCCAGAATCCAAGTCCGCGCAAATTCGCCGACTCGTTCGAGAAACCGCTCACGTTTGGGAATGTACTTGATCACCACCCAGTCGAGGTCGGCTACACTTTCTTTTGTTGCATTGAAGTTGATTTTATCACAGTGATGTTCTCTGGGATTGGCTAACAGATCGCGATGCAATTTGGCAGACGCACTTTCAAGGAATGGCTCGTACATATCCTGATCAATGAAATGGTTTTGGAAAATAAAGTGCGGCGCGGTTCCCTTGGGAATCCGATGGGAATACTTGCCCGATTCATCCGTATAAAGATCCGCGGTATACAACGGCCCCAAGTCGGTTTGCCAGCCTCCCGCTAGGTGAAAGTTTTTAAGGGGTGTTCCATCTTCGAAGAAAATCTTCCCACTAACCGTGACTTCTCCAGCTTCCTTTAAGTCGACCTCGAACTCCCCTTTTTTTCCTTCCAAGTCAACATACACCGTTTCAAATAGCGGAACCTCACCATCTGATTTGAAATACTGCTGCTCGCCCTTGATCACTTTCCGCCGCCAACATTGATCCAAAGTAAACAAAATGCAGTTCCCTGTAATCGGTGGAAGGCGAAAGCGCCCCGTGGCGTCAGTTTTCGCGGAAGCCAGATCACCGGGACCGGCTGTGCTCGTATCGCCTTGCTTGATTACGACTACTACACCAGCGGCTGGGGTTCCATCGAGACGTCTGGCCACGCCATAGACTGAGACCCCAGCTAACAGGCGAAGATCACCAATGTCACGCTTCGCTAGTTCGTCCTCCGCTTCCATCACGGCCTCGGATTTGATCTCAAATTCATCACTCAATGAGGCGTAATTTGCTGCCATGGCGTCTACCGAAAGCTTAGACTTCGCCGGCACGACGCATTGAAAGTTTCCCCTGGAATCACAATTCAGGATTCGAAGAAAACTTTTGCTGCCAATGCCGTCCAAAGAATAATTCCCGCTCAAGGTAACCGAAGCGTCTTCGGGAGCATCTGATTCCGAGTCGGGTGCGACGACGCGCCCCGTTACCATGACTCCACGCATTAACACCAGCGGCTTGAGCTCAACGCTTTCAGCATTCCGATCAAAGTCGCTGTCCATGCGATGTTGCTGAAAACAGGTTTTGGAATCTGCCAACAAAAAGACACCCATTAGATGACCCTTTTTGGCGTTCTTGTTGATGTCCAACGTCCACGTTCCGTCTTCGTCAGTTACCAGCTCCTTTTTGGCGAGCGTTATACGATCCTGCCAGTCTTTCGAATAGCTGATAGCACTGATGACAACATTTGCGCCTTCGACTGCGGCTCCATTTTGATCAACGATCTTGCCAGTAAATAGCCGAGGTGTTCCGAGTTCTTCAGTTGCCTTTTCGGGTTTCTGCTCCTCGCTGTTCTTCTCTTGCACCAACTCCTGAACAAGCGGTTCTCCCGGATCCGCTGGAGCGGTTCGTATTCCAGGCAAGGCAACCATTGCAACCAGCACAGCGCAGCAAATCGCCCAACCACGAATGCGCCCATCTCGAAAAACCGAGTCGTCCATCAAACGTCGAATGCGCCGGCCCGCCGGATGTTCGCGGTTGGCAAACCCGAGGGCAAGCGGTTCCAAGTTCGTGGCAACTCCGCACGTTGCCGCGTCGATCAGCGTTTCGCAGTAGCGTTCAGGAGCCGCGAATTCCGTGGCAACCAAAACGTCATCACAACAGTCTTCCCTCGTTTGACGCAACGATTTTCTCAGCCACCACATCGCAGGATGAAACCACCAGAGAATGCCCAGCAATAACTCCAGCCAGCCAATCAATAGGTCTCTGCGACGGATGTGAATCAGTTCATGTGCGATCACGATTCTCTGCTGATCCGCCGAAAGCCCCTTCACCATCTGTCGCGGCAGTACGACAATCGGACGAAACACGCCAGTGGCAAATGGGGCCTGAGCGTTGTCCGACAAACGCAGTTGAGGTGTAGGTCGCAGAGTGATTCGTTTCGCGATTTCGGTAAATTCGGCAAACAGTATCCCCGAAGTCTTTCTTACGCTTTGAGCAACGACCCTGCGGATTTTCCAAAGGGAACCAACCGATCGCAAACCGAGAAAAACAACACCAGTTCCGTAGAGCAACAGTAAACCGAACGGCCACGAAAAATCTCTCGGCAAAACTGCTTTAGGTAATTTCGATTCCGACGCACCAGCTGTTGCGATTGCGGAGGCCTGAGCATCTTCCATCAACAACTCGTCGTTTTCAGCGGGAGTTACAACCCGCGAAATGTTCCCGACGGGGAACCTCGGAGCCAAGTCTCTCACTGGATTTTGAAATCCAGAAAATCCGACGTCAGAGATCCCTGCAACCGCTGGCTGCGAGAACAGACCAGTGTAGAAGGGAAAGAACGGTGGCGCGGCAAACTTGATCAAGACGACCAGCAGCAATGCGTACTTCATTTGCGAACTGATTCGATTGCGGCCCAGCCTCAAAATTACCGCTACGGCCACGGCGACGACGGCGGCTTGCCAACCGGCATGCAGCATCCAGTTACACCAATGATCAGCGTATTGCTCAATCCCATTCATGATTTCCCCTTCTTCTCAGCTTTCAATTCATCCAGCAATTCTTTCAGTTGTTCTTTCAGTTGTTCGATCTCTGCATCGGTCGGTTTTCGAGTCTCGAAGAAAGAAGCCATGAACGCCATCGTGTCGCCAGCAAAAACATGTTGAAACAGATCCTTCATTAGATGCCGGCAAGCTCTCTTCGACGCTGCGGTGGGTCGAAAGACGAAGGCCTTTCCCGTTTCGGCCTTCCGTTTCGTGACCAGCTTTTTCTTTTCCAGTCGTTTCAGAAGCGTCAACACAGACGAGGCTTTCAATTCACGAACCGCAGCCAGTTCCGCGCGAATCTCTTTGACAGTCGCCTGCTCTAAGCGGTTCAAGCAAACCAGCACGTCGCGCTCAGCATCAGGAATTTTCTCTACTTGCTTACTCATACCTTCGATTAAAAACGACAAATGTCGTTTTGTCAAGAAGAATCTCAGCAATTAGTTAGCGTTAGCACATCGCGCGTTCTCGGGCAAAAGGTCAATTTCCTTCCGTGCTGAACCCGGGACCACATCATCGGTTTTCAATCTCGGATCATGAAATTAGGCCAAAAGTTGAAATTTTGGGTGAGACCTCGCACCCAACATTTAGATGGGCCAACACATCATCAGCGGCGACCTTGCGTAAAAAACAATGTGTGCGGCACTAAGCGCTGACGACCGGTTGGCGTCTGATAAAACCGAAGATAATGAACACCAGCCCCGTCAACATTAGAGGAATACCCGCGAACGAAGAAACCATCGCCGTGCTAATTCGGCCGGCGAGATCCGATACTTGTACCGTGGAGGTCGGGGTCGAAAGAGTATTGAACGATAACATCATCATCAACACAGTGGCGAGATAGCAACATAACGCCAGTGCGAGCAGAATGCTGCCAGTGACAATCATCCAGCGAGTCGGGCTCGTTCGTGTCGTCATGTGTGCGGACGTGCTGGATTCGTATGGATTGCGACTCATCGAATTTCCTCTGACGCACTAGGCGAGGCCATTACGACGCCGCTTCTCACCGAAGCCAACAAGCGTCGCAGCACCAATCAGTTTACCAAAAAGAAACCACGTTGCCAAAGAGGCGGTGTTCGCGGCGTGGCAAACCAAATCGCGTATCCGAAGCGGGCAAACGAGGCAAACCAAATGGTGTTCCAAGGACAAAGCCGTTGCCTTGCGTAAAAAAGCGAGTGCGTTACGAGAAAGGCAACATTTGCGTGAGTATGCGTTCTGTGTACCGCCAAGTGAGTGGCAAGCATGCAAATACAGCCAGTGTGGCAATGGACACCCACATGGCGGTGCGCGAACGGTTTTGGACGAGCAACGCGTAAACGGAGAAACCGATAGTCGCAATGTACCAAGGAAACGCGTTTACCAAGTGCTGCATCCAGATGCCGTCGCGAATCATCCACGGGTCGTTGAGGATGAATCCAACGAGCGCAATAGGTGCAATAACCGCAGCAACGGTAGCGCGAACGGGAGCGGTCGGTTTTGAACCATCAGCAGACTGGAAACCCACGGTTGCTGGAGCGTCATAAGGGTTAAAATCATCCAATAGTCTTCGCCGCACAACGGAAGGTTTTTACTACACCGCTTCTCGTCGAAGTCAACAAGCGTCACAACACCAAACAGTTTACCAATAAGAAACCACGCTGCCAAAGAGGCGGTGTCCGCGGCGCGGCAAACCAAATCGTGTCACCGAATCGAGCGACCTTGCAAACCAAAAGATGCCCAACGACGAAGCCGGGGATTTGCGTAAAAACCATGATGAGCGACCGAAACATTAGAGTAAACGGTCAAACCAGCCCTTTTGATCCGAAGCAGCGTGGAACACGCCAAGAATCGCTACATGATTGTCGCGTTTCTCAAAGATCATTACATACGGAAAACGATCGAGAGCCGCGACCCGCATTTCGTTTTGAAGGCGTCCAAAGGATTCTGGCCGGTCTGATACATCGCGTAAGCGCACCCGAACGGAAGCTCGGAACCGATTTCCAAGGTCCGCTGAGATTTCGTCGTAATAGCCAGTGGCCGCTGACAAGTCGTCAGCAACCAACGGATGGTACCGGCGGACTCTAGCCATCAACGCGTCGCCAAAGTTCGTCATCGTCGATAGCTATTGACGGGTCGGCGTCAATTTCAGCCGAGCGTCTGGACGCTTCGCGAACCACTTCTGGCGGCACAGAGATCGGATCCGTCGAGGACGCGATGTCATTCCACAACTGAGTAACAATTCTTAGTTTTTCGGTGACGGGCAAGCCGCTAAGGTCTGGAGTATTCATGTATCCATTGTACACGCGTAGGGCGTACAACGGAAGGTTTTTACGACACCGCGCTAAACGAAGCGGGCAGCGTCTGAACTACGAGAGATTCTACCAAGGTCAGCCCGCGTGACCAACCAAGGAAGGTGTGCCGAAGCGTAAAAACCATGTTGTGCGATCTAGTGGCCGTATAGATGTTGGAAGTCACCAGTGAACAATTCGGGGTTTTGGCGAATGAATTCTATCCGTTTTGGTTCAATAGTTTTTTTGGCAGCCCACATCCGTTCATCGAGCGATCCAAGATTCGTGTGTTCGTAAGATTTGAAGAACGCAGACAACGTTCCGGCGATCAGAAGTTTGGCCTTTTTCCACATGCGAGCCTCGTTGCCATACATTTCTTTGGCAGAGGCTACGAGTGAGACGATTTCTGGGCAGTCCAAACGTTCATATCCGGCGAGTGCAAGCGGATACAGTTCGCGAGTTGGGTTGTAGAAGAACTGGTTGAATCCACCGTTTGAAACCTCGGCCTCAAGTGCCATCGTCGGGTACACCACCGAGAAGCCGTCAGGAAGTTCGTCGAGGAGTTGGAGTGGTTCTCGGCCACGAGCGCCCCAAACGATGTCGAAGATTGTTACTTCGAGTTCGCTATCCGGTTGCTCCGCGATGGCGTCAGGCGTGATGACGCGCACAAGCGGGCGATTCGCCATCGAAGCGAAGAACGCCTTCATCTCGCCAAAGTCGTCTGAATCGGATTCAGTCATGGTCGCCCAACGGAAGGTTTTTACGATACCGCCTTGAACGAGGCGGACAATGTTTGAACTACTAGGAATTGTACCCAAGGCCCGCCCGCATTGCAAAAGATGGAAGGTGTACCGAGGGCCTTAGCGTAAAGGCCATGTTATCGGGCGATGAAGAGTGATTCAACGATCCATTCCAAGTTGCCGAACAATGGCGTCGGAAACGGGATACACACGTTCCGGCGGGAGTTGGTCTTTGGCACGCTTGTGATTTCCAGCCAAGTACAACGAACGAATTTTGCGAGTTCGCGAAGTGAAGTCCGAGATTTCCATGATCCAATCTTCGGTAAATTCTCGAATAACGTCCCTGCTAAGGCCAACCTGAATGGAGCGATGCTCCAGTTTCTTACCGTGAATTGTTCGTTCCGGGTCCCACTGCACATGGACAGTTGCATCTTCAAATTGGCTCCGCCAATTTGATTCCTGTTTGTGTGTTTTGGACTCGAAGCTTGTGAGGACGCCAAGAGAAAGTGCACGCTCCCAACCATTACGTTTGATGCGAATGGCCAGGATATGTTCCTGTCGAGACTTGGTCCCCCAGTTGCTGCGCGCCATTAACCACAGGTATGACGGTTTGATCCACGTCATGCGCCCCCAAGAGAACGGCTCGACGAAACGCCCCGCCTTGATTGTGGGTTCGGCGATTTCTTTGTGATATGCCTGATAGACGACAATGCTGTCGCGATTGTAGTCGGCGCGAATTTGACGGTACGGGGCCATTTGAGTGTCCAGACTTGAAGAGGTAGAGAATGGACAGTGCAGCGAAGAAAAGGTTCGTCCCGACAACGGAAGGTTATTACGATACCGCTTCTCAACGAAACCAATGAGCGTCGCAACATCAAGTAGTTTACCAAAAAGAAACCACGTTGCCAAAGAGGCGTTGTCCGCGGCGTGGCAAACCAAAACGCGTCACCGAAGCGGAGCAACATGGCAAACCAAGCGATGCTCCGATGGCGAAACCGCGGCCTTGCGTAGAAACCATGTTAGCCGCCGATGCGCCGTGTGAACGGCAACCAAAACGGACAGGCGATCAGAGCAAGTTGTGCGATTATCGCGGGGATGAGACAAATCCAAGAGACGGTGACCCGAGGATTCGGCATCGAGAAGCCCCAGTTG
>CALDEW010000544.1 GCA_937942355.1 uncultured Pirellulaceae bacterium
ACCGAACTGCGCATCAGATCGTCGACGATGGTTTGCATCCGACTGGAAGGAATCGCGAGGCTCGACGCGCGGCCTTGGCGGGCAATGTTCATGCCGATGACGTTGCCTTGGAGATCCAGAATTGGCCCGCCGCATTGTTCAGGGAATAACGGCGTATCGTGTTGGAAGACGAACGAAAAATTGTCGCTGCGTCGCGATAGGATCGCGCCTAAACGATTCATCATTTTGAAATGGGCCGCTTGCTCCGATGGCATGTTCCGGCCGGCGAGAATAGCGCGCGTTGTTTGAGCGATGCCATGTCGGAAGTACCGGATCTTCACGCTGTCGCCGGGACGATGGGCGCGGATCGCGGTGACCAAGTCATCCACATCGACGATCGTTTGTCCGCCGAGTTCGGTGATGACATCGCCGTTGATCAGGCCGGCGGCATGAGATGCCTCGCCTGGGTTGACCTGCGTTATCCTTACACCGTTATCGACACGTTCGGGATTGACTCCCAAAAAAGCTTGTTCACCAAACTCTGTAGACCGCGGCTGAACCGAATAGGTGCCGATCGCTAACAAAGCATCCTCGCCCGGCGTTAACACAAAGCTGCCGGGCTGAACAGTTGCCGTCGACTCATTTGGAACTGAATTCCAGTCAATGGGCGTCAATTCGGTATTCTCAACTTTGACCAAGGCAACGTCGTTATCCTTGTCGACGCGCACGAGGGTCACCGGTAGCTGTTGGTCATCGATCAAACAAGTGACCGGGGCTCGTTTTTGCACATCCGATGCTTTGGTGACGATATAGCCGCCTTCGTGGACGACGACGCCCAGCGCAACATTACGATCATCTTTCCAAAATGAAACCACGCTGGGAAAGACCGATTCGGCAACCGGTTCAACCTCCGAAAGTAATTGGCTTGACTGACGTTCCTCGTTCGCGATTCTACGATTGCGAAGGCTGGGCAGTTCGAAGTTGAGCGAGATGTCGCCTGAGTTTTCAGGAGGGTTGATGCGGAGCAAATCTTCGAAAGGATTGATCGGGTTATCGCGAAAACGCTTGAACTCCTCGAGAGTAAAAACAACGGTGGAAGTCTCGTTGTCGATCGCGGCTTGGAATCGTAATCGTAAATCTGGCTCGAGATCGTCCAACAGGCGTTCGAATTGATCATGCAAGTCGCGGGGCAGTTGAGCTGCCGCAGGCGAGGCAATCAGCAATACCGTCGCCACGGTCGACAACGTCGCAAGGCTCAGCAGCAGTAGACGCAGCGCGGCGGTAAGCGTTAGCGATGGGCGAGATGGGCTATGTTTGATCATTTGTTATCCTTAACAAATTTTGTGCTGATATTTCGGCGACGACTTATTGCAAACGCACTTCCAAATCCAAAATTACGTCGTTGCGGTCAATCTTGATGAAACAGGTGTCAGCGGGCACGTGCTTTTGAACGGCGCGAATCAAATGCCGCCCGTCGGTGATCATTTCGCCGTCGAATTGAATGACGACATCGTTGGGACGCAATCCGATACGGGCGGCGGGGGAGCCTCGTTTGACGAAATTGATTTTGGCGCGGTCGGCTTTAAGATCTAACGTCACACCGAGTTTGGCTTTGCCGGAAGGCATGTCTTTGGCCACCAACTCTGGTAATTCCCCCCACGATTCACCGCGCTTTAGCCGATCCCAATCCTGCAAAAATTCTTCGATTCGCGCGTGTCGATTTTGGGAAACCGCATCGCCGATGGAACTGTGGATGCCGATCAATTCGCCTGCAAGATTAAACAAAGGGCCGCCGGAATCTCCTCCAATCAAAACCGCGTCTGTGATCAACTGATGGCCTTTCACCTCTAACCACCGACCAGACCGGACCGGTGGCTTGCGACCAAGTTCGAATCCGCCAGAGTGCCCCAGCGAAACGACCCAGTCGCCCTTTTTCATGGCGTCGGAGCTGCCAAGTTTGACGTGGGGCCAGTTGCCGCCTTGGAGTTTGATCATGCCTGAGTCAATGTCGAGGTTGCGGCCCAGGCGTGTGGCCATCGCTGATTTCCCGTTGGGGAAGTACACCTCGTACTCGGGAAAGTCAGTGCTCATCACGTGGCCGGCGGTGAGAATCAAACCGTCAGGGCTGACGATGACGCCACTGCCGATGCCGGATCCGTCAAAAATGGCAACGCAGGCGTCCATGTTCTGTTGTGCGACGCGTTGGATCGAAGCTTCGATTTGGGTAAGCTGTTGAAGCGTCGATTGCTGAGCCGTCGCGCACGCGGAGCACAGGCTGATCACAGACCAGATGAAACAGAGTATGGTGGACCTGCGGTTGATGAACCTGTGGCGACGCTGTGTACCGCTTCGGCCGAGCCAGCATTCCGTTGCTTGTGCTTGTCGCATACTCTATCCTGACGTTCTAGAATCATCGCGTGCAGGAATTCTATCGCTTTACCGAGTTTCGAATCAAACCCAGTCCTGAAAACGCATGCGCACAAAATTAATTCACTGGTTGTTAGTTATATGGGCCAGCCCTAACACTTTGCTAGGGTTGTCGCTTGGAGTGCTAGCACTGCTGACTGGTGGCAGGATGCAAATTGAGCGCGGTTGCGTAGAGATCTATGGAGGGTTTGTGCAGTGGGCGCTGCAGCGCATGTTAGGAGGGCGCGGCGCGGCGGCGATGACGTTGGGGCATTCAATCTTAGGGCAAACGCAGAACACGTTGAGCGTTGCGCGTGATCACGAGCACGTTCATGTGAGGCAGTACGAACGATGGGGGCCCTTTTTCCTGCCGGCGTATTTGGGTTGGTCGGCGGCGTTGTGGTTGCGCGGCAAGGATGCTTATCTGGACAATCCGTTCGAGGTCGAAGCGTATGATGTTTCCAACCCTATGTTTTCGGAAGAAGACTTTGATGAAGCGGGCGAAGATTGATTGAACCATACGACTCGTCAGAGCGCAGGTTCCAATATTCAAATTGGCTGACTGGGGAATGACTGTGTGTGAATTGCCAAACGAAAATATCGCCGCACATGCACAGAAAATAAAAAATTTGATAGACTGTGGCGAAGTTTACGTTCTGTTGGGCGTCCTATAATCAAATCACGAATTCCTTTCGGTCTACTCAGTCGCTTCGATGACTCAATCGCCCCTTTTAAGAGATCAATCGCTGCGGTTGAAACTGTCGTTGGTTGGCGTCCTGATGCTGCTGGTCTATTTGGCGATCAGTTGGCTGAGCTTTGACTGCGAGCAGTCTGATCCCGAAAAGGCGCGACCGCTGCTGCTGGTGCTGGCGCTGTTTACGATCGCCGGGGTCGGTTATTTGTATCTCTGTTGGCAGGTGATTTGGAAGAACTCTGCTGATCAGTCGCCGGAATCGAGTGGATCGGGTATCCAAGGGCTTATGATCGTTGTTGGGTTAGGAGTGCTGTTTCGATTGGTGCTGCTGTTTTCGGTTCCGATTCAGGAGGTCGATTTATATCGTTACCTTTGGGATGGGATAGTCGTTTCGCAGGGTATCAGCCCGTACGAGTATTCGCCGAAGGAAGTTGAGCTAGTTCCCAGCAAAGGGATTCCTAATTACCGATCCAAGTTGACCGAACGCGAGGATCTGGAGAGCCTATCGCGGTTGGCGACTTCGCCTGGGATCGAAGATACGTTCCATGGCGTGCACTTTGAAGATTACACCACGCCGTATCCGCTTACAAATCAAGTGCCGTTTGCGATTGCCGCGACGATTGGCAAAGTGATCGGAACCTATTGGGGGATGCTGTTCGCCATGAAGGGCGTGTTGATCGTATTTGATTTGGCAACTGCGTTTCTGTTAGTGTTGTTGCTGAAGCGATTGTCATTGCCAAGCATTTGGGTGGTGGCCTATTTGTGGTGTCCGTTACTGCTCAAAGAGATCGCCAACAGCGGGCATTTGGATTCTATTGCCGTCTTCTTTAATGTTGCGGCGGTGTTTGTGATGGTTGCGACGTGTTGGCAGATCGCTCCTTCGGCCGATGCCGAAGCAGGGGAGGACAGGGCTGATGTGGTGAGGACTTCGTCATTCTTGGGCAGTTGCTTCGCCGCCGTGCTATTGGCGCTGGCTGTTGGGGCAAAATTGTTTCCGATCATCCTTGGGCCGATTTGGGCGTTGTTAATGCTCAAACGACTGAAGCTTGCTGCGATCGTCCCGCTGATCATTTTTGGTGTCGTAACTACGGCGTTGCTGTGGCCAATGGTAGGTAAGACTCAGTCTGTACATAACGCCGTAGAGCATGCGAAAGAGCTGTTGGCGGCGGTAAAAGGGGGCGCAGGATATCAGAGACAACCTTTGGATCTTGGACCACCGGCGGGAATTGAAGCTTTCGTCAGTCGTTGGGAGATGAATGACTTCATTTTTATGATCATCATTGAGAACCTTAAACCCTACGGAAGATCGGCACAGCAATATGCTGAGGAGAATGAGTCGACCGTATCAAAAGTATGGTTTGTGAAGACCAGCAATCAGTGGCGACATCGGTTTGCGGATTGGTACTCTGAAATGACCGGTTGCCAAAAACCTTCGGCTCCGTTTTCGTTCACGCGTCGGTTGACATTGGTAATGTTTTCTTTGATCGTGGTTTGGACGTGTTTGCGAATGTGGCGGCACGATCATCCCTTCGTGTTTTTAGAGATGGTGTTTTTGACGATTGCCTGGTTTTGGTTGTTAGCACCAACGCAGAACCCTTGGTACTGGACGTGGGCGTTGCCTTGGTTGGTTTTTTGCCGAAGTCGAATTTGGTACGTCGTGGCGATCGTTTCGATGGCTTATTATCTACGATTCTTTTTCGAGTACCACTTCATGGTGGCTGCCGATGAACCGGGGCTGATGGGAACGCCTTACGCGGGAACAGCGTTTTTCGATTTCATCTTCCCAGTGCTCGAATTTGCACCGATTTTGTTGGCCCTTTTGGTCAGTAGCGGCTTAGGATTTTTGGGGCGTTTCCGGGTGGCAGAGCCGGCCAAATAGTCGTTTTTTATCGCGAAAAACCCTCTGTTTTTATGGGAAATGGAATTGACGCGCACTAACCCCAGATTTGAGGCGTATTTAGCCTAATTCTCCCGAGGTTGGCGAAATGTTGTTTTTGTTAACCCCTGTCCAACAACGTAACCTATATTCACTCGAACGTGCGAGATGCCATTGAGGCTCACACGTATTTGACACCAAAAAAGACACCATTTTCGACGCGCCAGACATGCCTGACCAAACCGCTCCACTGCAAAAATTCTACGTTCAATCAGAAGCCCATCGCTGGGTCCTTTTAGCTCCCGACGTCGAGGCCGCAGCCCTAAGATTCACTCAACTGGTTTTCCGCGGTTGTGTGCGAGGCAAGCAATCTGTTTCGCCGACGATGCGTCTGATTGATGAAGCTCGGTATCAAAAGATCGCAACGACGTTTGGCGAAACCGTTAACGTCAGCGAATCGGGTTTTCAAGGCGAACACATCGGCATCTTCGATCGCGAAGAGGTCATCGAACTGTGGAAGCAACAGATGGAATCGCTCGAGTCGATCATCCGCAAGATGGAGTAAGGCGTTTTGCAGCGTGCTTAAGCGCGTTGCCAATCCTCGTCACCGAGATTGAACCAGACCAATTCAACGTCGCCTCGCCCGGCCGCTGGATCGCCGATTGTGATTACTGCCGCAACGTCCGTGTTGGTTCGGCAGTAGGTTTCGATCTCCTCGAGCGTCATCACAAAGAAGGCTGTGGCGAGTGCATCGCTCAGTGCTGCCGACGGTGAGATCACGGTCGTCGACAGAAAACGGTCTGCCGGCCATCCTGTTCTGGGGTCGATGATATGACCATAACGTTTGCCTTGGTGGAAGAAGCCTTGTCGTCCTGATCCCGATGTGCCAAGGGCTTGATCTTTGAGGTGAAAGGTCGCTAAGCGAATTTCGGGAAGTACGGGATGGCTGAGCCCGATTGGCCAGCCGGATTGTGCGTCGGCGCTTGAGCTGCCTTTTTCGGTGACATTATCGCCAGCGCAGAGGACGCTGCTTTGACCACCATGGATCGCGAAATCGCTGATCCCTTCGACGCGAAGCAAACCGCCCGTTCGGTCGATCGCGTATCCTTTGCCGATTCCGCCGAGATTAATTTTTACCCCTTCGACGGCGAAGAATACGGTCTCATTTTCTGCGTCGAGGGTGATGTGTTGGCTGCCGACCGTTTGGAGTGCGGTTTGGATGGCTTGTGGCTCAGGGATTTTTGCTGACCGTTGTTCGAAGCCCCAAAGTTTGGAAAGTTGACCTGCGGTGATGTCGAAGGCACCATCGGTTTCTCGGTGGATTTCTTCTGCGGTCTGTAGGAGTCCGAACAGGCGTTTTTCCACTTTGACGGGTGCTTGAAATGCGGTGTGATTGAGTTGGCTGATTTCACTGTGGTCGCGGTAGACGGTCATTTGGTCTTCCAAACGGTCGATCAATTCAAACGCTTCTCCGGTTGCGGGGCCCGATTGGGGATATTGATGCATGTTGAACAGCAGTTGGAATTGACAGGCCATCGCGGGTTTGGAGTACTCTTCCAGATAGGCCGATTGGCGCTGGTGGGAACCGGCCGGTGCGTTGGTTTGGGGTTCGGCGGCAGAGGCGGAGTTGATCGCATCGCCGATTGCGCGGGCAGCAGATCTGCCGGAGAGGAAGTCTCGACGGTTGGTGGGGCGGTCGGACATTGGCTGGGGCTACGGGGTGGTGGGTGTGATCTGCGTACGTCGAATTCGGAAATTTAAATTGGAATTCAAAAGTTTCGGATTTTCAATTTTGGATCTCGAATCTCGAATCTCG
>CALDEW010000545.1 GCA_937942355.1 uncultured Pirellulaceae bacterium
GGTACGTATGGATTTTACGCACAGTGCGTGGAGCGACATTTTCTTTCTTGGTATGGACTTCCCCGCGGGCGCGAAGGTCATCAACGCTTCGGTGAACCTTGGCGTGTTGGGCCGCGATGCGAAACCACGTCCACCGATTGAATGCTACCTGCGCGTCATCGACCAACCGGTCTTACGATTGGTCAGCGTCGATCTTAAGGCGACCGCGGACATCACGACGATTGGTGAGGTATTTGATTTTGGTCGCGATTATCTGGGATTGATAAAGGCCGCGGTGATCGCTTCGGGGATCGTGCCGCCGGGAATGGAAGGCTGCGGCGAGTCGATTGAATCGTTGTTGCGGGAAATGATAGGACCGGGATTGGGCTTGGAAATTGTATCCAGGGTCAACGATATCCCCAAAGGATCGCGTCTGGCGGTTTCGACGAACTTGCTGGGGTCGTTGATTTCGATGTGCATGAGAGCGACGGGGCAAGTTTCGTCGTTGGACGGAGCGCTGACTGAATCAGATCGCCGCATCATTGCGGCTCGCGCGATTTTGGGCGAATGGATTGGTGGCAGCGGAGGGGGATGGCAAGATTCAGGAGGTGTTTGGCCGGGCATCAAATTGATCCAAGGTGCGTTGGCCGAAGAAGGCGATCCCGAATTTGGGATCAGTCGAGGACGGTTGCTGCCGAAGCATTCTGTGTTCACAGACGTCGAGATCACCAACGAAACACGAGAGAAATTACAGAACTCGTTGGTCTTGGTTCACGGCGGCATGGCTCAGAATGTGGGGCCGATTTTGGAAATGGTGACCGAGAAGTTCTTGCTTCGATCACCTGCTGAATGGGAGGCGCGGCGGGAAGCGATTGCGATCCTCGATGAGATCATTGCCGCGCTTAAGGCCGGTGATATCAAAGCCGTCGGTGCGGCTACCCATCGGAATTTCTTCGGCCCGCTGCAAAAGATTATCCCTTGGTGCACTAACCTTTTCACGAATTCACTCGTCAAGCAGTGCCAATCCAAGTACGAAGATCAGTTCTGGGGCTTTTGGATGCTAGGCGGAATGGCCGGAGGAGGGATGGGGTTCATCTTTGATCCGGAGGTGAAACAAGAGGCCCAGTTGTGGCTGCAGGAGACAATGCTTGAGACCAAAGAAGCAATGCAGTTGAGATTGCCGTTCGCAATGGATCCGGTCGTCTACGAATTTGAAATCAATGATCGTGGTACGTGGGGGACATTCGCGCTGGAAGAGAATCAGCGTATGCCAGACGAATACTACGCCATGATGATCCCCACATGGTTGCAACAGCCGGCTCAAGAAGTTCCCAATTCTGCGCGATTTGAGATGGAGCAATTGGGTAGTGACTTCCGCAACGATGGGCATTCCGATGCGTTTCAGCGTATCATTGAAGGGATTCTTCCCGGGCGAAAGAGGACTCGGCAAAGGGTCGAAACGCTGGACGAGATGTTGAAACGACTTGGCTTCGATGACGAGCTTCATGAAGCGATTCGAACTGATCTTAAATCCGGTCGGTTTGGTCTGGCTCAAAATCGTTTGACGGCCAACACCAGCATCGAAGATGTGGTCCAAGGGGATTACGTTGACGTGAGGGCCGGCGTTTCTGATGAACTGACGGCAGTGGGCCAAGCGGCCATCGACGCGGGGGAAGTTGCGGTGGTGACTTTGGCAGCTGGTGTTGGCAGTCGATGGACTGGTGGCGCAGGCGTGGTCAAAGGCCTTCACCCGTTTGCTCAGTTCGGCGGTAAGCATCGTAGTTTCGTAGAAGTCCATCTGGCGAAAAGCAAGAACGCATCTCCTTCTGATGGCCCGGCGATTCCCCACGTCATTACGACCGGCTATATGACTCAT
The DNA here is from genome assembly GCA_937942355.1 of uncultured Pirellulaceae bacterium. Classification (GTDB taxonomy): domain Bacteria; phylum Planctomycetota; class Planctomycetia; order Pirellulales; family Pirellulaceae; genus Mariniblastus. The sequence continues at coordinate 1,856 of CALDEW010000545.1, forward strand.
GGCCCCATCGAAGAACATTTACTCAGCCATCAAAATTACAACTACCCAGGCGAAGTCTATCTATCGCCGGGGCGGTACGTCGGACTAAGGACGGTTCCGATGGTGAGAGATCTCAAGTTCTTTTGGGAAGAGATGCCGCAACAAGTCCTCGATCAGCAGCAACAAAAGATGCGCGAGAGCGTGCGGACGGCGTTAACACGTTGGGCAAAGAAGACTGGCGAAGGAAGCGACTATCGCGAAAACACGCCGATGCAATGTTTGCACCCTGTTGGGCATTGGTACGAGATCCCAAACCTGTTGCGAAACGGCGTTTTACAGCAGATGCTTAAAGACAGACCGCAGTTGAAATTCTTGATGTTGCATAACGTTGATACGCTGGGCGCCAGTGTCGACCCAGGGCTGCTGGGAACACATATCGACAGTGGTAAAAATTTATCATTCGAGGTGATTTCTCGGCGGCTAGAGGATCGTGGAGGCGGGCTTGCCAGAGTCAATGGTCAGGTGCGTTTGGTCGAAGGGTTGGCGATGCCGCGCGAACAGGACGAGTTCAAACTTTCGTTCTACAATTCGATGACGACTTGGATCGACATTGATAAATTGTTGAGCGTTTTTGGGATTAGCCGAGATTCCTTAGGGGATCAAGAAAAAGTTGACGAAGGTGTGCGCCAGGTCGCGCTGCGGATGCCGACATACATCACGATCAAGGATGTGAAGAAACGTTGGGGCAACGCTCAGGAAGATGTGTTCCCTGTCTCTCAGTTTGAAAAACTGTGGAGTGACATGTCGGGGTTGTCTGATGTTACCACCAATTTTTTAGTCGTCCCTCTGCAACGCGGGCAGCAACTGAAGGAACAGGCGCAGCTGGACGGTTGGCTGCGGGATGGAACCGCAAAGTACGTGAACGAACTGTGCCAGTGGGACTAACTTTGGTGCTCATCTCCCGCCTGCTGATGCGTGCTATTTAGGAGACTTCGTTCAGTTTGCATCGCCAGAGGCTTTTGCCTTTTCTTCCCGCTCTTTGAGGTCTTTCTGCGCGTCCATCATGGGGTCTGCAGAGCGACCCGGGGGTGTGGTTGAGGTGACGGTTATGCCTTTCAGTCCAAGACCAGAGACGCCGAATCCACGACTATATTTTGGGTCGATGATCTTTGGATCAATTTTAACGTGTTTGAAGAATTGCGTCTGAGGAACCATCCGTTCGTTGACTTCCTTTTGGATGCTGCTGCCTTCGGGAATCATATGAGGCGGCGAACTGGTGGAACCGCTGTTCCAAAGAACCGTCTCTCCCTTCTTCAACTCCAACTTTGCAAAGTAAGGAGTATAGTTAATAGTAGTTTTCGATCGGTTGCCAAACTTTTGGTAAGTAATCGAAGTTGACTTGCCGCGCCCCATTTCAGCTGATAACACAATCTCAGCATCCGGATCCTCGATCCATTGATTGGCTTTGACTTTTTCAGAAAGCCAGTCTTTGACCTGAGGCTCGCTGATGTTTGAGGCAGAGATGGCGACGGGCATTCCGGGCTTCATGATCATCAGCGATTCCCGGTCGATCTGACCGGCAATCTCATTTACGCGCGGACCCGGAAGATCAACGACGCCTATTGCGGCGGATTTCCTGTCAGGTTCAGCGACATAGAAAAGTTTTCCTGCGATTACCATGCTTTTGAATGGATCATCGTTATCGTTTGCCTCACGTTTCATCTTATAACTCCAGATTGGTAGTCGGTCAGAAAAACGATAAAGCGTCTTGGCACGACGGCCGTCAACAATGACTGAATCATCGTCCAACCATTCAATCCTAGATCTGAAGGGAGAACCAACCAGAGGCGCCGGGTAGATCTTCGGTGGTTTTTCTGCGTTGGTGAGGTCCCAGACGTAGATGCTGTTGGAGTTGACCCCCGCCAGTTTCGTGCCGTCTGAGTTGACGTTTGCGCCTGAGAAACTGGTTCCTGAACCGTCCAACGTAAAATCGACGTTTCCTGTTTCAGTGTTCAAAATCTTGATTTGACCGTCTTCAGGAATGACCAAGTGTTTTCGGTCTATGGTCAGTGCAACCGGCGCTGAGAAGAAGCTGTCCTGTTCAAACTTGTACGGCGATCCTTTTTCCACAATGTCAAAGGCGACATATTTTTTCGTGTCTTCCCGCACCAAGACGATGTTCTCGCTGATGACTTTTGCGTAGGGGGTGCGAGCCCAAGAGAGTTTTGACTCCCAACGAATGATGGGTTTGGCTTGGGTGGATTTTGGTTCCAGTTCCCAAACGGTGTAGTGGGGTGGTTCATTGATTCCATGCCCTCGTTCGCGGCTGAACGTCACCAAGCGTTTTGCCTTAGGATCGTAGTCAAACGGCATCGCTTGGTGAGTGATGTTTACCGTGCCGACGACTTTCTTTTCGGACATGGAGACCCAGTAAAGCACGCTTGGGAATTGTGTCTCGCGCGAACTGCCACCTTCGTCTAAGAAGGTCATCAGCACCAGTTGTTCCGGTCCGCCCACCGGAATCACTGACACCAGATCCTGGCTTGCCTTCTTTTTGCGAAAACCGACGCCTTGTTGGGTAAAGGTTTTTAAGAAGTCCGGCGTCGAGCCGAGGGCCGATACATTTGATTCGCCAAAGGTTGTGAAAGACATTACGGCGTCGCCGGAGTCAAGAAACTGCTCAATTTTTGGCAGATCAGGTGTTTCGGCGGGCCGGGCACCACTACTGATGGCCGTCTTTATGTTCCGTTTAACTTTTTTGACATAGACCCGATCGTTTCTGCTTAACCGTGCCAGCGGCACTTCGATTTCGTTCAGATCGAATTTGATCAGCTTTACCTTTTCATCATCGTAGCTCTTCAAAGCCGCCACCACACGAAAGCTGCCGTCGGCGCTGGACCACCTGCGGTCGAAATCGATGGCATCGACCTCGTGCATACGTCGAATTTTGGTGCGGTCAAAAACACCTACTTTTTCACTTATAAAAGTGTAGGAAGCGCGGACTTGTTTTTTCTCCACCTCCAGCACCACTCCGTCTTTCCATCCTCCAAGGTGGTAAACCTGGATCTCTTCGTCTACCTCGGGCATTACCTGACCATAGGTCGGGCTGATCAAAACGAAACAGGCAAGAACAATGAAGAGAATGTTGACTTGTGCGATGCCGGCGCGAAAGAAAGTGTAAACCATTGGAAATCAGAAACAAAACCAGGAGACAATGACTTCAAACAAATATCATTATGCAATGTCGCCACCACGGAAGCAATGATCTTCCAAGTTTTGATCAACTAATATTGAAGCACACTAAATAGCGGATACTTCTCCAGCCGTTTTTTACCATCGAGGAAACCGAGTTCGATGAGAAAGGCGCACCCTGCGACGGTTGCTCCGCAGTCCTCGATCATTTTGCAGCAAGCTTCAACGGTGCCGCCGGTGGCCAGCAGATCATCGACGACCAGCACCCGTTGGCCCTCTTTGACGCCGTCGACGTGCATTTCGAGCGTATCCGAACCGTATTCTAAATCGTAAGTGTAAGAGTGTTTCTCATAGGGAAGTTTTCCCGGTTTGCGGATGGGAACCATGCCGATGTTCATTTTTAAAGCCAGAGGCGGCGCGAACAGAAAACCCCGAGCCTCAGCCGCAGCGAGAACGTCGATTTTTTCGTTGGCAACCAACGCCGCCATTTGGTCAATCGCCGCTTCGAAGGCCGCTGGATTGAGCAGCAGCGGCGTGATGTCCTTGAACATGATTCCCGGCTTGGGAAAATCAGCAACGTCGCGTACGTAGTCACTCAAATTGATCGGTGCATCGCTCATCAATGGGCTCTCCGTGGTGGTCATGAATTACGGCGACAATATAACGCCCGTCCTCAGCAAGTAAAAGGTACAGGGCTGGTGTAGGATGCTCATGCTCTAAGTTTTATTTTTGCGGCGGCCTTTCTGGCCAGATGTTCGGTTAAAATTGATGGACAATATTTCGTCTGCCCAATCGTCCCCGTTTTTCGGTGCAACCCATGACAACCAAAACAAACCTGTTCAAGTTCTCTTCTCTACTGCTGTTGCTAGTGATCAGCCAAATTCAGTTTGTTGCGCTTGTTCTAGCTCAGGAAGGCGGAGGTGCTGCTGTTGAAGAGAAACTTTGGTGCCAATACGAAGGAAAGAGTGGCCCCGGAGTAGGACTTCATATCGCGCTACTTTCTGGTGACGAAGAGTATCGTAGCGAAGAAACCATGCCGATGCTTGGTCAGCTGTTAGCCAAGCACTACGGGTTTAAATGTACTGTCCTGTTTGCCGTGGACCCGGAATCTGGCGAAATTGATCCGGATAACCAAAACAACATTCCTGGCATTGAACTGATCGACAGTGCAGATCTGATTGTGATGGGTTGGCGCTACCGACAACTGCCCGACGCGGACATGAAACATTTTGTGGACTACGTCGAATCGGGGAAACCTATCATTGGCTATCGGACATCGACTCACGCATTTGACTACGATGATGACAGCGCCAGCCCCTACAAAAAGTATGGCAACCGTAGCAACGAAGATTGGGTCGGCGGTTTTGGGCAGCAGATTCTCGGCGACACCTGGATTGCGCATCACGGACACCATGCTGTCGAAAGTACAATGGCGATCGTAAATGAACAGAATAAGAACCATCCTGTGATGATGGGAGTCGATAAAATCTGGGGACCAACGGATGTCTACGCGATTACTCACCTGCCGGAATCGGCAACCGTGTTGATGAAGGGGCAGGTGCTTGCGGGAATGTCGGCGGATGACAAACCTGTCGACGGAGCCAAAAATAATCCGATGATGCCAGTGGCTTGGGTGATGCAGCAACCATCGCCCCAGGGTGTGACTCGGCGAGTGTTTTGCACGACGATGGGGGCCGCGACAGATTTCGAAGACGCCGATCTTCGCCGTCTGGTTGTCAACGCGTGTTTGTGGGGGCTTAAATTGGAGTCGAAGATTAAGGCCGATTCGCCGGTAGATGTCGTGAATGAGTTTAAGCCGACGGAATTTGGGTTTAAGAAATTCAAAAAGGGTGTAAAACCTTCTGATCATCAAGTCGATATTTCGAAGTGAACCCAGTTTTGTAGTGGATGAGGCCACGAGTCCGGCCCCTCCATTACCCTCAAATGTATCGTACTTACGCCTCGCAGGACTCGTGGTCTCGTCCACTACCAATAAGTTTTTTCAACAACAGCAGATGATTTCCCTCATTGGCCAAGATCGAACGCAGCTGTCAGAAACGTTGGGATCTGCTGGCGTCCCGGCGTCGCAGTTAAAAATGCGTGCGCAGCAAATTTGGCATTGGATTTACGTGCGCGGTGCGACTTCATTCGATGAGATGCTGAATCTGAGCAAGCAACTGCGAGAGGACCTGAAGAAAGAGTTTGCCGTCGCGTTGCCTGAAATTGTTGAAGAACAAGTATCGGTGGATGGGACGCGGAAGTGGTTATTGCGGTTCCCGGCCGGCGGTGCCGACCGCCCTGCCCCGGTCGAAGTCGAAACGGTGTACATCCCTGAGGCCGAACGCGGAACTTTATGCGTTTCCAGTCAGGTTGGGTGCTCGCTAACATGTACGTTCTGCCATACCGGTACTCAGAAGATGGTTCGCAATCTCGATGCCAGCGAGATTCTGGCGCAAGTGCTTTTGGCGCGACACCGTCTGGGCGACTACCCTGATGCTGAAATGGATCCAGAGATTATCGCTCCTATGTCGGGCCGGAAAGTCTCTAACATGGTGATGATGGGCATGGGGGAGCCGCTGTTTAATTTTGATCACGTCAAACAAGCACTGCTAATCGCACTCGACGATGAGGCTTGCGGATTTTCGCGACGGCGAGTGACACTTTCAACTTCAGGTGTGGTGCCGGGAATTGATCGTACGGCCAAAGAGATTCGTTGCATGTTGGCGATCTCCTTGCACGCGGTCAACGACGAACTGCGGGACGAACTGGTTCCGATCAATCGTAAATATAATATTTCGGAATTGTTAGACGCGTGTCGGCGTTATCCGTTGGCGGCCAATTGCCGGAGGATTACGTTCGAGTATGTGATGCTCAAAGATGTAAACGATAGCTTGGAGGAAGCTCGTGAATTGGTTAGGTTGTTGCGTGGCATTCCGGCGAAGGTGAATCTGATTCCGTTTAATCCTTGGCCGGGGTCAAAGTACGAGTGCTCTTCGAAGAAGCAGATAGGAAGATTCGCTAATTATTTAATGGAACAAGGATTCGAATCGCCCGTCCGAACCCCGCGCGGCCGCGATATCTTTGCCGCTTGTGGACAATTAAAAAGTGCGACCGAGAAAACGATCGCACTGAAGTGAATCCTGAGAGGTGCGATTACTCTTAACCGGCCAGTCGTCTTGCGATGCGGTTGGTTGGCAGAGATGGATCGGCAGTTTGCTGAAAGTGATACTGCATCACGTACGCGTCTTCGACCGTATCGTCATAGTAGTCACGCAGAACCGAAGTCGCTTGGAAGCCAAGGTTGCGGAAGAACAGTTGGGCGGCGAGGTTGGTTTCGCGAATTTCCAGTGAGATTCGGTTACGGCGCTGTTGCGAGAGCTTTCCAAGCAATTTGTTGACCATCTGTTGGCCGACGCCGCGGCGACGAACGTCGGCTCCGACTGCGAAGTTGAGCACATGAAGCTGGTCGCGGTGTAGCTCATAAATCATGAACCCCACTACTTTTTCGTCGTACTCGGCGACCATTCCGATACAGTTACGTTGACGCAGGCAGCGGATGAAGTCTTCTTCGGACCACGGGAATTCGAAGCTACTTTGTTCAATCTCCAGCACCTCAGGCATGTCTCGCCGAATCATCCAGCGGATATGCACGTTCATGTCGAAGTCCCGTTTAGCATCCATCAATGACATCCTTTGTCAAAATGTGGGTTGAAATCTCAACCCGTTGTTAGGAATCCATTCCGTCAACCGCCGCATTCGGATCAGGCGATCAAAAACGCTCTATTGAATCGCTCTAATAAAACATTTTCGCGGTGGTCAATTTTCCGCTCTTAGTCTTTTCCAGTGGCTGGCAATCCTGCTGGCCACCTCTGTATTTGACTTCTCGGAGATTATCAGAATAAAGCTTGAGTGCCAACATTGAACCCACGAAAAAATGACGCGATGGAGTCGGACGTCAGAACGTTTTTTGGTAATTTTTTTCAGAATTTGTTAAAGTCCGAGCGAATCAGTGGAGACTGCTATTGCTATTGGATATGCTCGCCAATTTCGCGACTGGATGGATAAGAAATTTATCTTTTTGTTGCCCAAGAGCGGTTGGTTAGTTTGGGGGCACCGTCCGCTTTGGACTGCTGGCATCTTAGGTTTGCTATTCCACGTAGTATGTATGTCGATCAAAATCGTCACAATGGTTAAAGGGTTGGTGCGCCGAGCTTCGATAGGAATTGAATAGATTCTTTAGGGTTTCGCTAAACTCCTATCGTCTGCGCGTTGTGAGAGTACCAAAGTGTGAGCATCCCGAACGAATCAGGATGTCTTAGAGGTGTTGTTGAAGTAACGCCAAGAGAATTTTCCAAGGTTGGAAAGAAGTTTTAAATGTTTTCCACTGCGTTCATAATCTTAGCTGTGACATGCGTTGTCGCCAGCTGGATTTATTCAGTCGCATTTCTGGCGCTGGTTGTTGAGAACCATCGTTTCTGGCGAGTTCACCAAAAGAAGCCCGCCCCTAGTACGCATACGTACCCACGAGCCAACGTGATCATTCCGTGCAAGGGAATGGAGCACCAATTGCGTGAAAACCTGACGGCTTTCTTGCACCAGGATCATCCGAACTTCGAGATAACATTTGTGGTGGAGCGAGCCACCGATCCTGCGGTGCAGCTAATTCGAAATATCCAAAAGGAAAATCGCTGTATTAAAACCAGGTTGGTCATTGCCGGTCGCACCGAGGAATGTGGCCAGAAGGTTCACAATCTACGCAGGGCCACCGAAGACCTTCCTATCGACGTCGATGTGTTGGTTTTCGCTGATTCAGACGCCACTCCCAAAAGCACGTGGTTGCGTTGGATTGTCAATCGAATTGGACGCGAAAATCTTGGTGCGCGGACGGGATACCGCTGGATGATTCCCAAGGACAAAAAGGTGCCCACGTTGCTTGGTTGTACGATCAACAACGCGCTGGCTTCGTTTCTAGGGCGCGGCAAACACTATTTGGTTTGGGGTGGGTCTTGGGCGATTCACCGCAATATTTTTGACGCGGTCGGCATCCGCGAAGCTTGGTCAGGCGTATTGAGCGATGATCTTGTTGCCAGTCGTGCTTTGAAGACAGCGAAATTGGAGATCGAATTCGAACCGCAATGCGTTTGCACCACGATGGTCGAATTTAACTGGTACACGTTGACCGAGTTCATGCGAAGGCAATTACTCATTGGTCGCCGGTATTCGCCGATGTACTGGTTGGGCTCTTTGGTTGTCGTGGTGACGTCTCAATTAGGGTTTTGGGGCGGTTTAGTGGGCGGCATCGTAGCGGTGTCTGCCGGTTATTCTCTAGGCTATTGGGCCGTGCTATCTTCGGTGGGACTTTACTTGCTGGGAGTTGCGCGTGCGGTCATTCGCCAAAATATTGGTCGCAGCAATGATCATACTTGGCGCAGGTATCGTCGAGCCCGAAAGTTCGACATGTTTTGCGGCCCTTTCACCGGTCTGGTAACGGCTGCCATGCTTTTAACGTCGACCTTTGGCAACACGATCTCCTGGCGCGGCATCAGGTACTTTGTCGGTCGAGGTGGACGAGTGCTTTTAGTGGGGCGCAAATTGGAATCTGCAAAATGGCCTATCGATACTAGGGAAGGACCTGTTCCGCCTGGGTTCAAAGGGCATCCTCATCACAGAACCGTTACGGCCAATGCGACAGTGACACGCGAATCGGCGAAAGTCGAAACAGCGAAAGTCGAATCGGCCAATGAGCATTCCGGCGGCGATTCTAAAGTCGCCTAACATGGGATGGCCGCCGTTTTTTAAACGATTGAGTGCACGCCGTTGAGATCTCTCAGTTAATCGGTTCAAACAACACACGAACGTCAAAATAAAAATACCGTTACAAATGAGATCGATCTCGATCAGCAGGAAGCTACTATGAAAGTATGTCTCTGGGACACGCGCGTAAATGATGTCCAGAAGGACTTCGCTGGCGGAATGGGCGTTGGAATGCCGACCGGAGCAGGTGGTGCACGAAGTCGATTCATTCGCCATATGTACAGGCGTGACGTTCGGCCGACGGCACTTAATTTTGCGTACCTTGTCGCCGTATTGAAGCAGCTTGGGTTAGAGGTGCAGTACAGCATCGATGAAGTCGTGCCGGCGGATGTTTTCATTTTCAATCCGGCGTTATTGTCATTGGATTTGGAGATGCAAACTATTGAGAAAGTTTCTGCAAAGTATCCTAATTCCAAGATTCTGATCGTTGGCCAAGTGGCTTATGCCATGGCAGACACGATCGCGCAAACGCAAGTCGAAAATTTGACGGTCGTTAAGGGAGAGCCGGAACAGCTGTTGTTCAAATGGGACGAGGTCCTTCAAACGGACGAACGCGTTTTCGATGTGGGAGTTGTCGCCGATTTAGATTCGTTGCCCATCCCGGATTGGTCCTTGTTTGAGTTCAAAAAGTACCGCATCCTTTATGATTTCTGGCGATTTCCATCGACCTTTATTCAGCAGAGCCGTGGCTGTACGTTCAAGTGTAATTATTGTCCTTACATTATGATCGAAAGTAAAACGCGCTTTCGAGATCCTGTCCTGGTGGCTGCAGAGATGCAACATGGCATTGATCGTTACGGGTTTGAGTCTTTCAAGTTTCGTGATCCACTATTCGGGTTGAATAGAAAAAAGGCGTTGCAACTGGCGGAAGAAATCGGTCGGTTGAGCAAGCGCGTGCAGTTTTCAATCGAAACGCGTGTCGATCTGATGAAGAAAGAGACACTGGAAGCGCTCAAAGCGGTGGGGCTGACCAGCATCACCATCGGAATCGAAACACCTGATGAGCATACGTTAAAGAAGTACGATCGCGTTGCAATCAATGATGATCGTCAGCGGAACTTTGTCAGCACGTGTCGCTCGATGGGCATCCGCACGGTTGCAGGTTTTATGGTAGGTTTTCCAGATGACACGACCCAGAGCATTTACGACGTGTTGAACTACGCGCGAAAAGTAAACCCAACATACGCTAACTTCAATATTGTAACGCCCTACCCTGGCACCCAATTCTACAATGAAGTCAAAGACGAAGTGGCTGACTTCAACTTTCAAAGATACTCCGTCTATCAACCTGTAATGAAATACAAAAACCTAACAGCCGACCAAGTGAAAGAGCTTCACGGCAAGTGTTTTTCGAAGTTTTACTTCCGCTCACGATACTTCAAAGAGAACGGCCGACTCTTATGGCCGCAGCTTGACCGTTTCCTGCCTCCATCAAAAGCAGAGTCACTGCCGTTGGAACAGCGAAACAAAACGCAAAGGTCGGCAGCCGCGTAGTTTTGCACCATTGTTTGTGTTGGACGAAGGAGACCAACGGCGGGGTCCGTGTAAGGCGTTGACTCGCGGGCTCTATGTGATTCAACATTCCGGTGTGGAAGATGAGATTTACGGAGTGTTCAACCGTCGTACGATGCCTTCTTGATCAAGCACGAGCAGGTAGGGAACTTCGTTTACTCCGCTTTTCTCGATCCAGTCGACAGCGGTTGGCCCATCGACGACTTTGAAATTTGGATAATTCTTTTTCAGGGCGACAATCTCATCGACCTTAAGTTCTGATACCGGAACCAAAAACACCGATGTTGACCAACGATCGAACACTCGTGAATCTGCGACGCGTACAAGCGGTTCTGCAGCCTTTTCGGCATCGGGGTCCCAGAAGATAATCAGCGTGTTCTCTTTTTTGGACGGTTCGATAGTAGTTCCGGCTACATCAACTCCCGAAACTGGAAACCTTTTTCCCAGCAGATTGATGCGCTTCGTCAGTCTTTCTGTTTTCTCAAGTACATTGTCGCGGATTTTTGAGTTGCTCTCGGAAGCGATTGACGAGAATTGGTCAAGAATTTTTAGTGCGACCTTTGCGTTTCCCGCTTGGAGGTATTGCTCCGGCACCGTCAGTAATAAATCGTATGTCTTTACTGATTGAGGAGGCGTCTTCTGAATCTGCTTTAGTAATTGGAGAGTTTCGTTTTCGAATTTGGTGCCGGATTTAGGTTGGACAAACGAGTCTTGGTAGTAATAGGAAAAATTTGGATAGTCCATCAAGGTTAACCCCAGGTCAGAGAGCCGTTGTTCACTTGAGATCGCAAGTTTTTCGCCCATCAGTCGTAAAAGCGCAGCCGATGCGGTCTTGTCAACGCTGTTTACATAGTACTTCAAACAAGAGTTGTAGCATGAGATCGCTGTGGCTGGCGGAACCGGAGTTGTCGCTTGAATTGCCTCGATCGCTTCCATCGCGTCGTCGTAAATTTGGGCTTCAGGTACCGAAGCCAATGCGGTTAAATAAGTGACCACAACCAAATACTGGTGTTTGTCTATTTGAGTTGAAGAACCAGAGGACTGTACGACCCTCTTTTTCAAAAGGTCAAGATGTTGGGCCGGGGGCAATCCGCTTTCGGCCATCATTACCGCCTTGAGCGCGAGTAGCGCCAACATTTTTTCCTCGATTTTCTCACTGTAATTGTTCTTTTGATTTAGCAAATAAGTGCATCGCTCGATCATCCAATCAACTCTGTCGATTCGAACGGGCAACGAAGATTTAGCAAAATCTGCGGGAATTGTAACGGCCGAGAGAAAGTCTTGCTCTTCCGATTTCCCCGAATCAAACTGAGAAGTGGGGACTTCGATGGAAGACGGTAAAGCGTCATCGCCTTGAAATCTGACGTAGAGGATAAGTCCTCCAATCAATAGACAACCGGTTACTATTGATACCAAGCGGGAGAGTGGCATTCCCGTTGATTTAAAAACCTTATCGGATAACTTCTTATAGCGGCTGCGACGTTTACGTTTCTTCCGAGATCTCTTTTTTCCGCTAGGGCTGCTTTGTTCATCCGGTTTGCTTTGTTCGCTCGGTTTCAGCTGGTCACTAGTAGTACCCTGATTGTCAAGGCTTAGTTGTTCGCTCGTTTTACTTTGCTTGCTCATAAAGTGCTTCTGAAATATGATGTGTTTTATAAGCTTGCCGCTTTCTTGATTCAGGATCGCACCTGGGGTCAAGACTTACTTTTTGCAAATTACATACCTTGGTCGTGCAGCAATTTTATCAGCCAGAGATCCTGTTTTCTATCCTTAAACGTTGAGTTCCTCAAATTTGAGCCGTTGTCAACGCTACCGATCCGAGAATTACATTGAAACCTGAAACCCGCGCTAAGTTTGGCCGAAAAATTGTTGAGAGCATAAGCACATGTTTGGTTATTCTTGCAATCCTAGGGTGCGGTGAATCGTCGTCATCTATTGCGACGTCACGCTCTTCAACGAAGGCTTTGAAAACGGCAAATGAAGACGTTTCCGGAGGAGTGGTTGAAGCCAACACAACGACCGATTCGCCGCTTCTTTTGCGGAGAAAAGACCGAACGCTTGAATTGTCTTTCCTCCACAAAGATCATTTCGCCGTATTTATGATTGACGCGGTTCAGATTTATCAGAATCGTGATTTGCAAGATTTTGAGTGGGGGCGCCTTACCCGACTTCTACAACCTTACTTGGGGCAGAAAAACGCTCATCCCAGCAAGCTATCTGCGGTTTGGGTGCTGTGTGATCGAGAGATTGCAGATGCGGCCAAGGCGGAAGAGGCAAAGGAATCTGATTTCGTTGTCTTCGTTGTGGAATTCCTTGAGCCATTCGATAAAGCCGTGCTCGAAAAGATAATAAAGTCACGCTCCGAATCTGAATTAGATGACCGAGACAGCCAATGGCGATCAAAGATTGAAGTACGATCTGAGACGCAAGTTGCTGTGGGCACCGCTGCGATGTTGAAGAA